>NZ_JAFGYJ010000177.1:0-591 GCF_017490805.1 Pseudomonas sp. 43(2021) | reverse complement strand
CCGGGAAATCTGCTTCAACGTGTTGATTTTGCTTGATCACTGCCCTACGGGGTGCCGCTCGTCAGTCCGGTCCGACGCTTCACAGCCGTGCTGATTTGCCTCACTTCAATTAAATGTTCTTATTTAAAACAGCAGGTTAGCTGCTTATTACGAGTGAGCGGCCGGTAATAATGCAGCGTTACGGTTGGTTAATCCGGGGGATATTTACCAAGCTATTGTCAAGTTATTCCTGTACGATGCCTGGCCGAGTTACTTTTCTAAAGGTTAATGGCCGCCATGCGTGTAAAAGCATCCACCAGCAAAGCAAAGCCAGCTCCAGCCGTTGAAACCAGCGAATCGATCAACGATCAGATCGCAGCATTCCTCAAGTCCGGCGGCGAGATCCAGCAAATTGCCAAAGGCGTCAGCGGCCAGACATTCGGCCCGTCCAAGCAGATCAGCCTGGGCAAGAAGTAATACCGGTTTCACCCCGTCCAGAGGCGCTTTGAGCTTCGAAGCGCCTGGACTGGCACCGCGCAACACCCCTTCGCTTTAAACAAAAATTCCCGAAAATCGACGAACGGCCATCAATGCCGGGCATTCGTCGGTATC
>NZ_JAFGYJ010000176.1:0-596 GCF_017490805.1 Pseudomonas sp. 43(2021) | reverse complement strand
CACGATAAGAGCTTTCCTGAAGGGCATGATCGTTATGTGCTGTATCTCAACCATAAGGGTACGATTGCCCACGAAGAAGTACCGATGAAGCCTGAGTACGGCGGTTCTTTCATTGATCCGCTCTGGCTGGCAAATGTTGATGCGAATACTTTGCAAGAAATTTTCAAGCGTTTTCCACTTTCCAAAAAAGACATTGCCGCTGCCATTAAGGCCAACGAGATAACCAAGGACGATTTGGCCGACATAATTCGTTCGATGCCCGATTAACCACTGCAAAGCCACCGACGGCTGCATTTCCTACAGAGCGCGGAAACGATCAGATACCCCTCTGTAGGAGTGAGCCTGCTCGCGATAGCGGTTTTTCAGGCGCTGAAAGGTGACTGATCGAGCGCATTCGCGAGCAGGCTCGCTCCCACAAGTCATCTGCTGATCGAAAGTCATTGCAGCATGTGCCTGCCGAAATGTCTGACGCCAACACCCTTCAAACCCAGTGGATTTTTCCTGCAAGACGCGGCGGCCGTGGTGAACTGGTGCGTTGTGACGCAGAGGGATAACCTCTTTTGGCCGCTGAAAAACACAGTGGTCGGATGTGGAAG
>NZ_JAFGYJ010000175.1:0-596 GCF_017490805.1 Pseudomonas sp. 43(2021) | reverse complement strand
CGCGTCGGTTTTCCTGGGACACCGAGGTCGCGCGCAGATAGCTGATGCGCGCCTGCAACTGGCGCAATTGGGTGGCGGCGACATGGTTGCCCGAGCCTTCGAGCAGCACGTCGTAGAAGCCCTGCACCGAGTCGATCACCTGTTGCAGTTCGCCGTCCTTCAACGCCTTGCGGTTGTCATCGAGGGCTTTTTCCAGGGCTTTGATGTCCTTGGCTTTGGCGCGCAGGGTGAACAGTTGCACGATCAGGCCTTCGAGCACACAACGCAGTTCGTAGATATCGACGGCGTCGTCGAGGGTGATGATGGCTACGCGCGGTCCTTTGGCATCTGCGAATTCGACGAGACCTTCGGATTCAAGGTGACGCAAAGCTTCGCGCACCGAAGTGCGGCTGACGCCGAGACGATCGCACAGGTCGCGTTCGACCAGACGATCACCTGGCATGAGCTGGAAATTCATGATCGCGCTACGCAGTTTGTCCAGCACGATTTCGCGCAGGGTAACGGGGTTGCGATTGACCTTGAAGCTGTCGTCGAGTGGCTGGCGTTTCATGGGGTCCGCTCTTGAGCTTGGCTGTCCATGCCAGACGGGCATCAAA
>NZ_JAFGYJ010000174.1:0-597 GCF_017490805.1 Pseudomonas sp. 43(2021) | reverse complement strand
ACATGAGTGAAGTCGCGCTCAAGGGCCAACGCGGTTTCTTCGCCTCGTTCCAGTACGTGACGCTGATTGGCGGGCAGCTGCTGGCGGTGTCGCTGGTGGTGGTGTTGCAACAGTTCCTCACTGAAGAAGACCTGCGTGCCTACGGCTGGCGGATTCCGTTCGTGGTGGGTGCGGTGGCGGCGCTGATTTCGCTGTTCCTGCGTCGTTCGCTGAAGGAAACCACCAACGAGGAAACTCGCGCACACAAAGACGCCGGCAGCATCACTGCACTGTTCCGCGATCACAAAGCGGCGTTCATCACCGTGCTCGGCTACACCGCTGGCGGCTCGCTGATTTTCTACACCGTCACCACCTACATGAAGAAATACTTGGTGAACACCGCCGGGATGCACGCCAAGACCGCCAGCTACATCATGACCGGCGCGCTGTTCCTGTATATGTGCATGCAGCCGTTGTTCGGCATGCTCGCCGACAAGATCGGCCGACGTAACTCGATGCTCTGGTTCGGCGCGCTCGGTACGCTGTTCACTGTGCCGATTCTGCTCAGCCTGAAAAGCATCAGCAGCCCGTTCCTCGCCTTCGTGCTGATCACCCTGG
>NZ_JAFGYJ010000173.1:0-598 GCF_017490805.1 Pseudomonas sp. 43(2021) | reverse complement strand
CCCTGAGATTCACGCACTCGCCCATTCCTTGGGCGGCCATGCAACGTGCTTTACCCACGGGGCCACCGATTCGCCGTTCCAACCCTTGGCGCCAACCCTGCTGCGCTACCACCGGCAACTCAAGGCGCAACTCGACCCGCAAGGGCTGTTCAACCCCGGACGAATGTACGCGGAGGTCTAGCCATGCAAACCACCCTGAGCGAGCAATCGCGGCAATTGCCCCGGGCTGGCGAAGCGGAAAAGATCCTGCGCACCTGCGTGCATTGCGGTTTCTGCAACGCGACATGCCCGACGTATCAACTGCTCGGTGATGAACTCGATGGGCCGCGCGGACGCATTTACCTGATCAAGCAAGTGCTGGAAGGCGCACCGGCCACCGAGCAGACGCAACTGCATCTGGATCGTTGCCTGTCGTGCCGCAACTGCGAAACCACCTGCCCGTCCGGGGTCGATTATCACAACCTGCTCGACATCGGCCGTGCGGTGGTCGACAGCGCGGTGCCGCGCCCGGCCGCCCAGCGCTTGCTGCGCGAAGGCTTGCGCGCGTTGGCGCCGAATCCGGCTGTGTTCAAAGGCTTACTGCGCATGGGCGCGGCAC
>NZ_JAFGYJ010000172.1:0-600 GCF_017490805.1 Pseudomonas sp. 43(2021) | reverse complement strand
CACTTGCTCACTCCTTGATCAAGAATGGGCGGATTATGCCTCAATCTCCCAGAAAAACTCCACGCTGGCACTACGACCCTGGTCCGACCAACTGGCGTTGCGCCCCAGTTGCCGGACCAGCACGATGCCGCGTCCCGACCAGCGGGCGTTATCCACGGGCCGCTCCATGACCCGCGCCACAACGAGGCCCTTGCCGCTGTCCTCGACGCGAATGACCACCCGCCCGCCCTCGCCTGGCGGCTGGACCTGCAGATGCACGCGAACGAAACCGTCTTGCAGCGCCTCCAGCCGGGCCGCGCGCATTTAATAGTAGCGGGCGAAACCTGCCGCATCGCGTTTAAGGCTGGAGTCCAGCCCAAGCACGCCATGCTCCAGGCCATTGGAATACAACTCGGCGAGCACGCTGTACAGCGCTCCGCTTTGCGCGCGCAGGCCATGTACCTCAAGCAGCAACTGCAAGAGGAACGGCAACGGATTGAAACGCCTGAGCGTGGCGCCGCGACATTCGAAACTGGCCGACCAGTCCAGCGGGCACGACTGGCCGCTGTCGGAATACACCGGCGCCGCGCCGTGGGTCTGCGTCGACTCAAGCAGACTGAC
>NZ_JAFGYJ010000171.1:0-600 GCF_017490805.1 Pseudomonas sp. 43(2021) | reverse complement strand
GCAGTCCGGGACGCTCTGCGTCCCCCAGAGCTGGAACGCGGAGCGTCCCTTGAGGCATTCCCACGCCCTGCGTGGGAACGATCAACGCGTAAGCAGGGAAGACTCGTGTGGGAGCGAGCCTGCTCGCGAATGCGGTGGGTCAGTCACTGAAGTTTCGACTGGCGGATTGCTTTCGCGAGCAGGCTCACTCCTACATGGGGCGGGTCAAGGCTGGAACCATTCGTGGCGTTCGTTGAAGGTTTTGATGATCGTTCCCACGCTCTGCGTGGGAATGCCTCAAGGGACGCTCCGCGTTCCAGCTCTGGGGGGACGCAGAGCGTCCCGGGCTGCATTCCCACGCGGAGCGTGGGAACGATCAACGCGTAAGCAGTGAAGATTCTTGTGGGAGCGAGCCTGCTCGCGAATGCGGTTTGTCAGTCACTTTGGCTTCGACTGGCGGATTGCTTTCGCGAGTAGGCTCACTCCTACAGGAGGGGCGGGTCAAGGCTGGAACCATTCGTGGCGTTCGTTGAAGGTTTGCTGGATGAGGTCGATGAGGGCTTGGATTTCGGGGCAGTTTTGCGAGTCGGTGTTGACGGCGAGCCAAGCATGGAGCTGCAT
>NZ_JAFGYJ010000170.1:0-604 GCF_017490805.1 Pseudomonas sp. 43(2021) | reverse complement strand
CGACAAGGCACCCGGTAAAGGTCAGAGCAAAAAGGTCGAGACCCAGCAGGCGGCGTCCGACGCGCTGTGGCTGGAGAACCTGACCACCTCGCCGGCGAAGTTTCTAAGGCAGAAGTTCAGCTTGCAGGATCAGCAGGGAGACCGGCCATGAACCTCCGGCACCTGAGCGCCGCCATCGCTGGCAAGCCAGCTCCCACAGGGAATTTCTGTGTAGTTGCAAACTTTGTGAAGCTTGCTGTGATTTGTGGGAGCTGGCTTGCCAGCGATGGCGGCAGAACAATCAGCGCAAAGCTCAGCGCCCTGCTGCTGACCAGCCTGCTGTCTCTGAATGTTTTTGCAGCCCCAGCGCAACTGAAGGTCGAGGCTCACCTCAACCCCAGCGAAGGCGCGATGGTCGGCGGGCTGGTTGAACTGCAACTCGACGTGCTCACCGACACCTGGTTCACCAGCGCCGCCACCCTGCCCGATCTGCAACTCGACGGTGCGCTGGTAATGCCGCCGAACGGCCAGGCGCAGCATCTGAACCAGACCATCGATGGCCAATCGTTCAATGGCTTGCGCTATAGCTATCTGATCACGCCCAACGTCGCGCGCAGTTTCGATA
>NZ_JAFGYJ010000169.1:0-605 GCF_017490805.1 Pseudomonas sp. 43(2021) | reverse complement strand
ATTCAAATGGAAGCGCTGTGCGAAACCATCGAAAAGAATTTGCAATCGATGCAGCGTGATTCCTTGGGGGATGTGCGCAGGGTTGAGGAGCCCGCTTGAGGCGCTGCTTAAGCAGCAGCGCTTTTCATCAGATGCGCAGTGACTATTGACGAGTGTCCGCCGCCTCGGCCGGGTAAAACTCGCCCTGCTTGCCCATTTCTTCGAGTCGTTCGCGCGCTACCGCCTCAACACGGGCCACTGCGTCTCGATCGTCAGGGTCAACCAACTGCAAGCACAGGCGTCGAACATTTTGGTCATGGGTGCCCTCGCTGAGCATTTCGTGGGTGAAGACTTGCTCTCCACGCCACAGGCATAACTGGGTATGAGTCCCGCCGAGCCATATCTCGTTGATTGATCTCAGATCAGTGGTAGCGAGTTGATCTACGGTAATTGTCTTATCCATTGCGCCGTACCTTGAAAGAGCTTGTGTACAGGTACGACTTGCAGGCGTAGCTAGACGTTCAAGTCGTCGACAGTCCACCCACGCCCCACTTATTCGGAAGACTCTTATGAAATCGCCAAAAATCGAAGATTACATCGCTCAATGGCCATTACTGGGCGTGGAC
>NZ_JAFGYJ010000168.1:0-612 GCF_017490805.1 Pseudomonas sp. 43(2021) | reverse complement strand
ATTCTGCTGGAAACCCGCGACCGCGTCGGCCTGATCACCCTCAACCGGCCGCAGGCGCTGAACGCGCTGAACGCGCAACTGGTCAGCGAAGTGAACCACGCCCTCGATACGCTGGAAGCCGATGCGCACATTGGCTGCATCGTCCTCACCGGTTCGAAAAAAGCTTTTGCCGCCGGTGCCGACATCAAGGAAATGGCTGAGCTGACCTATCCGCAGATCTACATGGACGATCTGTTCAGCGACAGCGATCGCGTTGCCAACCGACGCAAGCCGATCATCGCAGCGGTCAACGGCTTTGCCCTCGGCGGCGGTTGTGAACTGGCGCTGATGTGCGACTTCATCCTGGCGGGCGACAACGCCAAATTCGGCCAGCCGGAAATCAACCTCGGCGTGCTGCCGGGAATGGGCGGCACCCAGCGCCTGACCCGCGCCGTGGGCAAAGCCAAAGCCATGGAAATGTGCCTGAGCGGGCGCATGATCGACGCGGTAGAAGCCGAGCGTTGCGGCATCGTCGCGCGCATCGTGCCGAGCGATGAGCTGCTTGATGAAGCGCTGAAAGTCGCAGCGGTGATCGCCGGCAAGTCATTGCCGATTGCGATGATGATCAAGGAG
>NZ_JAFGYJ010000016.1:0-131671 GCF_017490805.1 Pseudomonas sp. 43(2021) | reverse complement strand
CAGAACGGCTGCCCCACCCGCCCCTGCTCCTGTCCATAGAAATCGCGCCCGATCCGGGCAAAGCGCAAAAACAGCTGCTCGATCCGCTGCTGGTGAAACTGCCGCGCCACCCCTGCCCGCTCGGGCCTGCGCAGCAAGGTATTGATCACCACCGGCGCCTGCAACGCCGAAGACAGCGACTGGAAGATCCCGTTGCCCGACAGCGGGTCAACGGCCATCGCGGCATCGCCCACGCGTATCCAGTCCTGCCCGACGCACTCACCGGCCAGAATCGCGGTGCTGCTGCGCGCATGCACCTGTGCCGGTACCAACGCCTGGGCATCGAACAGCTCGGCCACCAGTGCACTGCGAGCACGCCGTGCCGCACAGAAGTCCGCCAACCCGGCCTTGCCCGGCAGCCCGGCGGCGTCCAGGGTGACTTGCCAGTAGCAGCGGCCGTCTTCCAGGCGCGCCATCCACGCCCAACCATCCTCCAGGCTCTCCACCGCCGACGCTGGCGCACCAGGGTTGGCCTGCCAGACATTCAGCAAGCTGACCGTCTCCGGCCCGCGCAGGCGATCTGCGGCAAGCGGGGCCTGGCGGCCTCGGGCTTCGACCAGGAAATCGGCCTGCAGTACCTGCCCATCGTCCAGGCGAACAAGATGACCGCCCTCGTGCGCGACCTCGCGTACCCGCCCTTCGATCACGCTCACACCCGCCCGCTGAAGGTCGTCGCGCAGCGCCCGATCAAAACGTTGCCGGTCGAGCAGAAACTCCTGGTTCAGTTGCAGTTGCTGGCCGTTCCAGTGCACCTGCCGAGTGGCCGGTATGGCCGCCTGGCTCAAGGCACCTCCAAGCCCCGCATGACGCAAGCCTTCAAGCACCCGTTGCGATACCCCCTCGACCGCCGCGAACCGGCGCCACTCGGACACCACCGTGACCGCGTAACCCAGCCGCCGCAGGCCAATGGCCGTGGCCGCCCCCGCAGGGCCTGCCCCCAGCACCACAATGCGCGGTTCAGCCATGGCCGGCACCTCGTCGCTCGGGGCCGGCAAACGCCGCGTGGTGGCGCAACCAGTCATGCACCTGCTGGCAGTCCATGCCTGGCGCCTCACGCAACAACGCCGCAATCCTGCCGCTCAAGGCCGCGCACCCCAGGCTCGCGCCCGCCCTGTCGCCCGTCCCCACATAACCGCCAAAGTCTGCCTGTCGGCTACCCAGCCAAGACCATTGGCCCGGCGCGCACCGGGCATCGCCGGTGACCCGGATCACCCCGGGGTAGTTGGCCGGATACACTGGCCCGCCCTGGGCCGGGCTGGACGCGCACAACAGCACACCCGCGGCCAAAGCCTCGGCGCAGGCCTGGTGCAACACAGGCCGGTCCTGCTGCAGGCCAAGGCTGAGGTTGACCAGCGTAGCCCCCGCCTCCACCAGCCACAGCAGCGCGGCCGCCACCTGCAAGGCGCTGGTGCTGGCCTGGGCGCTGAACACCTGGGCCAGCAGCACGGGCACCGGCCCGGCCTCCCGCTGCAAGCCGGCGAGCACCGCGCTACCGTGCCCAAGCTGGTCGGGCAGCATTTCACCTTCGCGCAGCTGGCCGTCCTCCAGCCAGAAGCGACGCGCGCCCAGCAAGGCGCTGGCCTGCTCCGGCGAGCAGCCACTGTCGATGACACCAACGCGCAAGTCAGTGCCCATGCTTGATCACCTCCCTGGGCAGCACCTGCAACTGGCCATCGTGCAGCTGCAGGTGCAGGTCGGCATCGGCCAGAGTCGAAGCACGGTGGCTGATCCGGATGCGCGTGCGGCCGGCGAATAGCTGGTCGATGGCCGCAATCACTTCGCGCTCGGTGGCTTCGTCCACCGCCGAGGTGGCCTCGTCCAGCACCAGGATCGCCGGCGCCTGCAGCACTGCGCGGGCGATGGCAATGCGTTGTTTCTGCCCGCCGGACAGCTGCTGGCCGCGCTCGCCCAGCAGGCCGTCCAGGCCCAGCGGCAGGCTGTCGACCAGGCTGTCCAGCCGCGCCAGGCGCACCACCCGCTGCAGTTCCGCACGGCTGGCCTCGGGCACGCCGTAGGTCAGGTTCTGCGCCAGGGTGCCACGGAACAGCACGATATCCTGGCTGACCACCGCGATGCGCCGACGCAACGCGGCCAGGTCCAGCTCGCGCAGGTCGGTGCCATCCAGCAGGATGCGCCCGGCGTCCGGGTCGTAGAAGCGCTGCAACAGGTCGATCAGGGTCGACTTGCCTACCCCCGAGGCACCGCTGATGGCTACCTTGAGGCCACCCGGCACGCACACCTGCACGTTGTTCAGCACCGCGCCCTGGCGCCCTTCATGGGCAAAGCTCACCCCTTCCAGACGCAATTCGCCCGGGCCATCGGGCATGGGCTGCGGGTTGGCTGCAGGGCGCACAGCCACGGCCTCCTGCTTCAGTTCCATCACCCGCCCCAGGCTTACCGCCATGCGCTGCACCGCCACGTACAGGCCCAGCAGGCTCTGCACTGGCCCTACCGCCATGCCCATGTAGGTGGAAAAAGCGATCAGCGCCCCCAGTTGCCAGGTACCCTGGATCACCCACCAGCCGCCGACCAGAAACGCGCAGGCGCGGCACCATGAGGTCAGCGTGCCGGGAATGGCCTGGGTGAAGAATTCGGTCACCTGCACCTTGAGCAACTGGCGCATGTAGCCCTGGCCCAGCTGGTCCAGGCGCCCCGCCTCACGGCCTTGCTGGCCGGCGGCCTGGATGAACTTCATCGCTGGCAGGGTTTCGACCAGGAACGACGACACATCCGCCGAGCGTTCGCGCAGACTGCGTACTTCGCGCTCCACCTTGCGCCGCATCCAGCGCAACCACAGCACTTCGATCGGCACCAGTAGCGCCAGCAGCAGTGACAGTTGCCACGACAGCATCAGCATCAACACCACCGCGCCCACCAGGCCGATCACCGCCGACACCGCCGAAAACAGCGAATCCACGGCAAAGCGCTGGATTTCCGCCACATCGCCATCCAGCCGCGAAAGGATGTCACCGATGCGCCGCCGCCCGTAGAACGTCGGCGACAACTGCTGCAGGTGGCGGTACAGGTCATCGCGCAGGGCAAACAGGATGCGCCCCGACAAGCGCGTATGCAGGTAGCGGTTGACCCCGGCCAGCACGGTACCCAGCAGGCCCGCAGCGATCATGATTGCCGCCATGTGCCAGAGGGTCTGGTAGTCCTTGGCCAGCAGCCCCTCGTCGATCAGCGTCTTTACCAGCCAGGGTTGCGCCAGCGCCAGCAACGAGGCGCCCAGCGACAAACCGAGCAACAGGCCGATGGCGCGCCGATGGGGGCGTACGAAGCCATACAGCCAGGCCAACGCCTGGCGCATCAGTACAGGGTCGCTGGATTCCACCAGCCGGGCGAACAGGCCGCCCATGTCAGCCGCGCAACTGCTTGAGCTTGCGGTACAGCGTCGCCCGGCTGATACCCAGCGCCTCGGCCGCCGCGGACACGTTGCCCTGATGGCGCGCCAAGGCGCCACGGATCAGCTCCAGTTCGTTGTCCTTGAGGCTACCGGAGGGTGCCGTGCCGCTGGCCAGTTCGTCCAACAGGCAGTCGGTGAGGTGGTCGAGGGTCAACACCTGCTCACCGTCCTCGCGCATGGCCAGCGCCGTGCGCACGACCATTTCCAGCTGGCGGATGTTGCCCGGCCAGTCAAAGCCTTCGAGCAGCGCGGTCAGGGCCGGGTCCAGGGTCACGCCCCGGGCATCGGACTTGTCCAGCAGCCCCTGGATGATCGCCGCCAGGTCATCGCGCTCGCGCAGCGCCGGCAAGCGCAGCGACACACCGTTGACCCGGTAGTACAGGTCTTCGCGAAAGTGCTGTTCCTGCACCAGGCGCTTGAGGTCGCGGTGCGTGGCACAGATCAAGGCCACGTCGATGTCCTGCTCGTCGCCGGCGCCCAGCGGCGCTACACGGCGCTCCTGCAGTACCCGCAACAGGCGCGCCTGCAGCGCTAGCGGCATGTCGCCGATCTCATCGAGGAACAGCGTGCCACCATGCGCCTGCATCAGCCGCCCGACCATGCCGCCCCGGCGCGAACCGGTGAACGCACCTTCACGGTAGCCGAACAGCTCGGACTCGATCAGCCCTTCGGGAATGGCCGCGCAGTTGACTGCCACAAACGGCTTGTCGGCTCGCGGGCTGGCCTGGTGCAGGGCTCGGGCGACGACCTCCTTGCCGGTACCGGTCTCGCCCAGCAGCAGCACCGGCAGGCCATTGCCCAGCCCCTGGCGGGCCATGCGCAGGTTGCGCGCCAGGCGCGGGTCACCACCGGCCAGGGCGTCGAGTGCCGGCGACTGCTTGCCCAGCGCCGGCTTGCTCGCCGGCGTGCTGCCGTTGACCCGGCCATGGCGCGGCAGCTGCAGGGCGCGGAAGTAGAACTCGCCCTTGGCCGTTTGCACGCTGCTCACCCCGCCCTGCCACAGGCGCGCGATGAAGGCCGGTGAACGCTCACCCAGCAAGTCGCTGCTGCGCCGGCCCAACAGCTCATGGCGCGGCACCTGCAACAGCTGGCAGGCGCTGTCGTTGGCAGCCAGCACTTCACCGTCCAGGCTCAGCGCCAGCAGGCCATGCCAGGCGCTGTTGAGGTACTGCGGGCGGCTGTGGAAGGCCAGCACCAATTGCTCCGGGTGGCACAGGCCAAAAAGACGGCTTTCGATGTTGCCGGCGGCCAGCATCAGCGTCGACAGGCTGTCCTGTGGCTGCGCCATCACCCCTTCGCGGGTGATATCGAGCACACCGATCACTTCGCCGCGCGGGTCGCGCAGGGGCACGGAGGTGCAGGAGAACGGGCTGAGGCGGTCGAGGTAGTGTTCGCCGCAATTGATCAGCGTCGGCCGACCTTCCACCACGGCAGTGCCGATGGCGTTGGTGCCACGCAATGACTCGCTCCAGCAACTGCCCGGGTGCAGGTCGCGCAGGCCCTCGCGGCTGAGCACGTGGGTCTGGCCTTCGATGGCCAGCACGTTGGCCTGGGCATCGCCGAGGATGACGATGCCGGCCTTGCCCTGGCGCGCAACCAGGTAGTCCAGTTCGGGGGTAACGGCGTCGACCAGCAGGCGGTTGCGCTCCAGCAGCATGCGCAGGTCATGGCCCTGCTCCAGGCCCAGGCCGACCTGTTCACCTTGCAGGCAATCCAGGCCATGGCCCAGGCTGCGGCGCCAGGAAGCGTCAATCTCGTCGCGCAGCATGCCCAGCGGCAGCTCGCCTTCGCTGGCCAGTTTCAGACGGGCCTGGCGGGATTCGTGCAGCGGGTCGTGGGCGTTTGTTATTAGTTGTCGCGCCATTTTCTGCTCCGGCTGTGCCCCGCCAAGGTGGCGGGGAACGGGCTTGGGAATTTTCCGCAGTGTGCGGGAGAAATGGCTGGGCGTCATCTGGTTGATGGATTGGGGATGGCCGGGGTGTATGGCTTGGGTTTTGGGTAAGGGCCGAAATCGAGCGCCGCCCGCGCGGCGCTCGATCTCACAAGCGCCAAATCTCTACCGCCAAACACCTCGTAGTCCACCCCCGAACGCACGGCAAACAACGGCGGATGGCTGCACTCGCACGTGGAGAAACTGGAGGACGCCGTGGTGGCGCGTACAGAGGTGCCCCACGCATAGCCGCCATAAAACGAAACAGCTGGGCACAAAAAAAGCCAACGGTATCGCAGAGCGGACGCTTGTGCGCTTTTGATATTTTGAGTGAGCTTGTGACAATTGAACATCGTGATCACACACCGAATGAGGTGATCACTTAGTCCCTCAAAGAGCAGGCACTGTACCTTGCTGCCGAATCTCCATTGCTTTATCCGATTCCTCCTGTAAACGAAATGAATCTCTACGAACAATAGGCATTCTTACTTCTGCTCGAACAACAACCTTCCCAAACAACGAGCTACCAACCCTCATCGTATATTCGGACCTAACATAGTTGCCGGAAATACCTTTACCTTTGCGAAAGTTCAGGAAACTTTGCTTTTTTGCATACACTCCGTAAACATGCGGCGTGAGACCTCTGTCAGCAGCATAACCAGCATATTCCGCAGCCACTTGAAATTTGGAAGCAAAATAAAACCCTTCCCCCAACACCGCCCGACCGCTGGACCTATAAAAAAACTTGGAGCTTAGCCCGGCTTCTAATGAATTCTTGTCTTCAAGCGCACCGCCATGATAACCAATCAACGAATAGCCTTTAGGCACTTTACTAGAGTCTCCAAACAAACCTGCAAAAAATCTCCCTATTCTAGAACGCCCTGCTGGATCTTGAAAATTCACAGGATCCCCGCAACAGTACGCGTATGCATTCATGCCACCTGCGGAAAATGGGCTCATACTGTCTGAGCTATTGAACCGCATCAATGATGCGTTGTATGCTCGATATCCATTGCCCAATATATAAAGCCCACTCACTTGATCTATTTTCTCACCATTAAAATTAAGCAGGCCCAATCGATTCGGACTATACCCATAAACCGAGTATGCGGAAAATCGTGAAAACTTCTTAGGCATCACCATTGACCTCCCCACCAAATAACAGACCATCAATGTTCCAGACTTAAATTTCAAAGAGGCGAAAGAGACGCAACAAAAGCAAACACCCACTTACTAGTTACTGACGGCAGGCAAACTTTCCGACATAAACATGCCGAGCTTAATCACAAACACCAATACAGCCATCACAACCCGCCCACCACCAACCATTAACCTAGAGTAGCCGCTTTTAAAAACAGCTCAACTGGCAATTTTGATAGTTGCAGAATTCAAATTTCAGCCAATTGAAATTATCGGCGCAGCTTCTTTCTAATTTGTATGGTCGTTGCCGAAGTCGGAAGTCAGTAGCTACACCTCACGCCCGCTGATTCTGGGGGCATCTGCTGGCGCAGGGGATCGAACGGCGGTTGTGGCAGGTGGCGGGGGATGCAATCCTTGTGTGGCTTGCCGGCGATCACCAACGCAGCCGGTGCCATCCACCGCGTCGGCTGCTTCGCGGGCTAGCCCGCTCCCACAGGGATCGCGCCAAACCAAGTCCCCTCGGCAGGTACCAACATCACGGGACTGTATTGCGGGTCGCATTAAAGTAAGCACAGGAGAAGCGTATAGGCGAAGGTCTGCACCGACGTCTGCTGCCTGCCTACATTTAGCCTGACTGAGCTATTACGGATCGTTGACATGCTCCTTTTTTACCAAAGAACAGTCACAATAAAAATTTAAACATGCACAAGACACATTGACACGAACTCTTCGCGAAGCCCCTGCATTTACCAGATCATTAAAAGGGTGCCTCATTCGACTTAGCAGGCACTACCGCCCTGCCTTCTTTACCAGATCGGACAGCAATCAAATTATACGCGAACTCTCTGATCACAATTTCGCCATACTTCCGTTCCATAGGGGAACTCTCGCGCACCCTAAAGGAGTAATCCCGACCTAACTTCAGGCGACTAAAATTTTCAGTATAAACACCATACACCTCAGACTCATGCCCTTTCTTCTTAAGGTCCTGAGCATATTCCAACGGCCTCTTCTTATCGGGAGCCAGATAGAAACCCTCACCGAAACGCTGTGCATAACTCGACCCTTGAAAACGCACATTTAATCCAGACTTCAGACTGGGACCATGCGCCTTGGTGCTTCCATGATACCCTATCAGGTCCCAATTACTGGGGACCTCGACAGGTAAAGCAGTAGTCAGGGATCGCATGGAGCCATAGATTGGCCTTGACGAGTCAAAATAAACTTCCTTGCTTACACTAACAACAGCCTTAACTAACCTCCCCGCCCCATTCGCACGCGGTAAACCCCCGTGCAACCTTGAATGTCCATCTGGATCTCGAAAATTTATTGGGTCACCAATGCAATAGCCATACGAATTCAGACCTCCTGTTTCGAACGGGCTCATACTGTCTGGGGAATTGAAGCGCATCAAGACAGGATTGAACCCTCGATAGCCATTACCCAACAGGTAATGCCCAGTTATTGGATCTGCTCGCTCACCATTAAACGCGAGCAATTTTGAACATCCCGAGCGATACCCATAAGGTGTATAGCTGAGAGCCCGCCACAACTGTCGCTGACATTCATTCAGGCCATTTGTATTTTTGCGCGGCATTAGCATGTACCACACGAGCTGTCATTAGCGCGAGCTTCTCACAATACATCTGAACTCACCACTGGCATAAATGCCAGTTTTCATGCTGTTACATTCATGCTAGTCCTGTAACGCTGCTATACCCAGCGTCGGCAGAACAGAGGGCAGATCATGGGTTCCAGGCACAATGACAATGTGATCTATTTGATGGGCTGTTATCTGGCAGAAATCCGAGTTCTGTCGAAATCTACCCATTAAAACCAGCATGGACTTGGAGGATTCTATCGCCTGCATTGGCCTCTTCCCGGGTAAACCAGCTCCCACAGGGACGGCGTCGCACTTGAGATCACGCGGTACCTGTGAGAGCGGGCATGCCCGCGAATACCGGCAAAGCCGGTGCCATCCACCGCGTCGTCTGCTTCGCGGGCGCGCCCGCTCCCACAGGGACGGCGCGGGCTTCGAGTTGACGCTGATCCTTTGTGGGAGCGGGCATGCCCGCGAACACCGGCAAAGCCGGTGCCATCCACCGCGTCGCCTGTTTCGCGGGCACGCCCGCTCCCACAGGTACTGCGCTAGCTGCGAATTGACGCGGTACCTGTGGAGGCGGGTTTACCCGCGAAGAGGCCCTCAAGGTCAATCACGGCTGCCGCTTGGCCAACTGCTGCCTCTCTACCCCATCCAGCAACGCTTCCACCACCGCCTTGGCCGAATCCAGCCCATGGTCATTGCTCAACAACAGATCACAGCAGGTCCCCTTGGCCAGCTCCAGTGCCTTGAGATTGGTCGCAAATGCCCCTTTGAGCAGTATGGACAGATGCACCAGCGCATCTTCTTAGTCCACCCCCGAACGCACGGCAAACAACGGCGGATGGCTACATTCGCAGGTGGAGAAACACTTCCGTTGCCGCCCCTCACTCATCACCGGCTGACGCAATCCATGCTGGTAGCCCATGCAGGGGCTCTGGTCAGCAACAGTGGCTACACCTGCGGCAGGGAATACAGCTTGATGGTGCTGAGCCACTTTTTGCTGGGCCTGGGCTGAGGTGATCACGTAGTTCCCCATGGGTCAGGCCCTTTACCTTGCCTCCAAAGCTCCATTGCTTTATCCTTCTTCTCCTGCATATAAAATGAACTCCTACGAACAATAGGCATTCTTACTTCTTCTCGAACGACAACTTCCCCAAACAACGAGCTATCAATCATCATTGCGTTTCCGATACGCGCATAGTTGCCGTCAACACCTTTGCGAAAGCTCTGGAAACTCCGTTCTTTTGCATACACTCCGTAAACATGCGGCGTGAGACCTTTAGCAGCAGCAAGACCAGCATATTCCGCAGCCACTTGAAATTTGGAAGCAAAATAAAATCCTTCCCCCATCAGCGCCTGACCGCTGGCGCTACCAGAGAACTTGGAACTTAGCCCAGTTTCCAGTGAATTTCTGTTTTCAAGCGCCCCACCATGATAACCAATCAATGAATAGCCTTCAGGCACTGTTGTAGGTTGCTTAGCGGGCAAAATATTAGATGCTGAACCAAATGCTTTTCTAGCGCTTCGAAACAAACCTGCAAAAAACCCTCTTACGGAATGCCCTGCTGGATCTTGGAAGTTTACAGGATCCCCAAGGCAGTAAGCATATGCATTAATTCCACCAGCAGAAAAAGGACTCATACTGTCTGGACAATTGAACCTCATCAATGATGCGCTGAATGCTCGATACCCATTACCCAACATATAAAATCCGGTTGACCGATCTATTCGCTCGCCATTAAATCCCAGAAGAGTCAGTCGACTCGGGTTATACCCATAAACCGAGTAAGCGGAAGACCGCGACAGCTTATTATGCTTCATCATGTTGACCGCCCTCTATCAAGCAACAAAACACCAGTACGCAGACTTCGCGCCCGCCATTAGAGCTGAGAGCTGCAAATCGAAACATGCGAAAACAAAAGCGAACATCGACACCGCTCACCACCTTCCAACAGCAGGCACATTTTCTCACACAAGCATGCCGACCTTAACTATAAAACTGATGCAGCCATTGCAACCTAACCATTACCAGCCATACATCCACAGTAGCCGCTCTTGAAAAAATGCCAACTGGCAATTTTGATAGTTGCATTCCTCAAATCTCAGCCAATTGAAATTATCGTCGCAGCCTCTCGCTAATTTGTAGGGTCGTTGCCGAGATGGTAAGTCAGTAGCTACACCTCACGGCTGCTGATTCTGGCTCAGGTACTTGTCCACCGTAGCCTTGCCATCCGCTGGATCCCCCGCCACCTGCCACAGCCGCCGCTCGATCCCCTGCGCCAGCAAATGCCCCACTGCCGCCTCGATCGCCGACAGCACGCACAGCTGCGCCGGTTCGTTGGTGGTGTACCCCACCTCGGCCTCCAACAACTTCTTGAACTCGATGAACTTGAACACCCCGGCATTGCGGCCGACCGAGTAGATGGTCTTGCTGGTCATCACATTGGCCAGTACCTGCCCGGTGCGCACGTCCACCGCACGCAGGTTCACGGTCACCTGGTCGACGCGGTACTCGCGGGAGATATCTATGCCCAGGTAACGAGCGCCCTCGCCGCCACTGCGCACGTTGGTGTCGTAGGCGATGATGCCGCCCTCCAGCATCAGGTTGGCGGCCTGCAGCGGTGGCAGTTCGCCCATGATGTTTTCCGGCACGTCGGGCTTTTTCTGCGAAGCACGGATGATCTTGCGCTCGGTCAGCAGGTTCTGCAGGCCTTCACGCTCCAGCACCACGAACCAGCCACTGGCGTTCAGGGCGTCCATCAGCATGCTTGCCGCGCCCTGGGTGACGCTGGTGGAGAACGAACTGGCCGGGGTCGGCTTGTACTGCCCGGTCTGGTCGCGGAAGCCATACACCACCGCCATCAACCGGCCCTTGGGCCGTGGCATGTTGATCAGGTCGTAGTAGGTCGACGCCCGTGGGGTCAGGGTCGGGGTTTCCGAGTCCTGTTCGGCGGGCATCGGTTCGCGCAGGCCACAACCGTGCAAACCCAGGGCGGTGAGGATCAGCAGCGTGCTCAGCAGACGTTTCATGGTGTTCTCTCCCCAACAAAAAGCCTTTCCCCCTCAAGGGTTCAGGCCACTGACCTCAATGATCGAAATTTCTCCTGTGGCGCGATCGGTGACCTTGATACTCAAGGCCCCGGAATCGTCGATGACGTCGATGAGAAACGCATCGGTCGCCATGCTGCCGGTGTTGCCGTTACTGATGTTGTCCAGCAACTGCGACAACATCCGCGACTCCAGTTGATTACTGAAGCGCTCCAGGGCCGTGGTGCCGGTAAAGGCCGAGGCACGGTCCTTGAGGTCGGGGTCGTCGTAGTCGTTCTGCGCCTGGGCGTTGTTCAGCAGCCAGGTGCCATTGAGCGGGTTGCCGCCAAAGGCCGGGTTGATCGGGGTGTACACCAGCTCGGTGGCCTGGGCGGCACATGCGCTGGCCAACAGGCAGGCGGCGATGCAACGGGGTATGTGGTGCTTCATAGCTCGTCCCTCTCCAGATCGGTGGTGTCCTGCAGCAGGCGTTGCAACTTGCGCTGAATGATTTGCTGCTTGACCAGGTCGGCTGCTGCAACGGCCTCGTCCTTGAGCTCGGTGGTGTTCGGTGGCAGAAAGCGCCGGTACACCACCTCGCGCTCGAATTCCACGGTGACCAGGCTGCCCCAGCGGGCATCCGGGCGTTCGCGCACCACCAGGTTGAAGTCCAGGCGGCTGGTGGCGCGCAGGCGGTCGGCAAAGTAGTAGTAAAAGTCGTGGCCGATGTGCGAGATGGTGTTGTCGACGATGAAGCCCTGCATCTCGTCCTCGTTCCCGCCCCTGGCCGAGGTGGCCAGCACGGCCACCAGCAGCAGGCCCAGGCACTGCACGGCCAGGCGGCTCATGGCGTGTCTCCCGGGCCGGCATGGGTCTGCACACCACCGGCACTTTCGGTAAAAGCCTGCTCGGCGACGAACTGCCAGTCGCTGTAGTGCTCCAGCCCTTCAAAACCGCTCCATTCGGCGCTGAAGCCACTGCGCTTGAACGGGGTGGCGTCCGAGCGGCTGTGCACACCAGTAATGCGGCCGTCGATCGAGCGCAGCAGGCCCCATTCGTCACTGTTGGTGATGGGGTCGGGGTACAGCCGACGAATGTGCCGCCTGGCCTGCGGGAAGCGGTTGTCCTGCAGCAGGTCGGCCAGCTCCTGCGGATACTGGGCCAGCCCCGGCGAGGCGCGGTAATAGCTGCGCAGGGCCTGGGCGTACTGGCTGCCCACCCACAACAGCTGGCGTTCGCGGTCGCGCTGGGCAGCACTGGTCCAGAGCGTGCCGGTGGCGGCCAGGGCCACACTGCTGACCGCAATCAGCAGCAGCACGCCCAGATAGGTGAAGCCACCGTTGGCCTTACCATTCCGCGTACAGGCTGCCATCCCGCGCCCTCCCTGTGGCACCGCTCTTGATATCGGCTACGCCACCGGCCACGCCTTCGGGCGGTGGTACCAGCTGCCAGGCATCGCTGCGCTCGGTGATCGGGTCGACCGGGGTGTTGCGCAGGTAACGCTGCTCCACCAACTGTTCCAGCGAGTCAGGGTAGTGGCCGGTGTCGCCGTAGTAGTGGTCCAGCGCCTCGCGCAGCACCGCCAGGCTCTGGCGCAGGGTGGCTTCGCGAGAGCTTTCCAGGCTGTTGAAATAGCGCGGCATGGCGATGGTCATCAGCGTGGCGATGATCGCCAGCACCACCAGCAGTTCGATCAGGGTGAAGCCTTGGCGGCGTTTCATGGCTGTCACCATTGCCCGTAGGGGATGTTGTTGAGGCCTTTGCCGCGGGCCTTGGAATACACGTCAAACACGTCTTCGCCTTCACGCGGGTTGTCCGGGCTGCTGTCGTAAGCGCGCAGCCCCCAACCGCCTTCGTCCTCACCCTTGGCCGCCACCAGCGGGTCGTGCGGGATGCGCCGCAGGAAGTAGAACTTGGCGCCCTTGGCACTGCGCACATCACGCACACCGTCGACCAGCACCTGCAGGTTCGGCGGGTAGCCACTGGCGTCCAGGCGCTTCTCGATGTAACCGGCATCGAACGCTCGCTTGTAAGCGTCGATAGCGTCGCGAATCTGGTACAGCGCCTCGCGCAACTGTTGTTCCTTGCCGCGGCGCACCACGGTTTCGGTCAGCGGCGCAGCCATGCTGGCGAGCAGCCCGAGCAGTGCCAGGGTCAGCACCACCTCGATCAGGCTGAACCCCTGCATGCGGCGCTGCGCGATCATGGCCGTGGGCTCCCTTTGGCCGGGGCGACCGCCATCTGGCTGTCTGCCACCGGGGTATCGGTGGTCGGGGCATTGCCAGGTACATCTGCCGGCGGCAGCGGCGCCATTTGCCGCACCTGCATGGCCGACTCGGTGCCGGTGGCGAACTCCATGTCCGACGGGCTCTGGTACGGCAGGTTGCGCACGATGCGCGGAGTGATCGCCAGCACCAGCTCCGACTTGCTCATGTCGTCCTTGTTGCTGCCGAACAACCGGCCCAGGCCGGGGATGTCGCCAAGGCCCGGGATCTTGTTGCCGCTGGCGTTGTGGTCGTTGCGCACCAGGCCGGCCAGCACCTGGGTTTCGCCATCGTGCAGGCGCAGGGTGGTCTGGGCGTTGCGGGTGTCGACCTGGACCGGGATGGTGCCTTGGCGCGTGGCTTCCAGCGGGGTGGCGTTGCTCACCTCCAGGGCTACCTTGATCGCCACTTCGTTGTTCAGGTGTACGGTAGGCTGCACTTCAAGCTTCAGACCCACGTCCAGGTAGGTCACGCTCTCGGTAATCACCGGGCCCTGGGTGGACGGCACCGAGGTGGCACTGATGATCGGTACCCGCTGGCCGATGTGGATGCGCGCCTGCTCGCGGTTGCTGACGCGGATCACCGGGCTGGCCAGGGTGTTGATGTCCTTGTCCTGAGCGTTGATCTTGGCCTGCGGCGCCGGCGCGATGCTGATGCGGCTGGAGTCGATGCCCTTGAGCTGGTCGAGCACGCTGACCGGCTGGCCGTCGGAGCTCAGCACGCCGAAGGTGTTGGGCCATTGCAGGCCAAGGTCGAGGATGCGCGAGGTGGCCACTTCCATCACCTCCACTTCCAGCAC
Source organism: Pseudomonas sp. 43(2021) (assembly GCF_017490805.1). NCBI lineage: Bacteria > Pseudomonadati > Pseudomonadota > Gammaproteobacteria > Pseudomonadales > Pseudomonadaceae > Pseudomonas > Pseudomonas sp. 43(2021). Next base: position 117,463 of record NZ_JAFGYJ010000016.1, on the reverse strand, counting down.
CACCTCGGGGTTGGACTGGTCCTGCGATTGCAGCAGCTTCTCGGCCATGCGCACGGCATCGGGGGTGTCGCGCATGGTCAGGGTGTTGAGGCGTTCGTCGACGAACACGTCGCGGGTCTTGAGCATGGTCTTGACCATGTTCAGCGCGGTGTTGGAGTCGATGCTGGTCAGGTAGAAAGTGCGCATGACCAGTTCCTGATAGTCCTTGGTCTTCTGCGGCGAGTCGGGGTAGATCATCAGGGTGTTTTCATTGACGATCTTCTGCCGCAGCTGGTTCTGCTCCAGCAGCAGCGCCACGGCGTCCTCGATGCGCAAGTCGCGCACAAAGATGGTGGCCTTCATGTCCGGGCGCATGTCCTTGTCGAAGATGAAGTTGATGCCGGCGACCTGGGACAGCACCTCGAAAATGGTCTTCAGGTTGGCATCGCGAAACTCCAGGGTCACCGGCCGTTCCAGCTTGCTGCGCAGCTGCGGGAAGGGTTGCGCGGTGCGCGCCTGGACGTTCTCGATGTCGCTGCGCAGGGCCACGCCCTTCTGGTTCTGCGGGTCCAGGCGCAGCACTTCGCGCATGTAGCGCTCGGCACCGAACAGGTCGCCCTGGCGCAGCGCCGCCTGGCCCAGCGCCACGCGCTCGTCGAGGGTGCGGATCAGCTCCAGCTGGCGGATGCCTTCCTGGGCGCGGCGGTTGTTCGGCTCCAGGGTCAGCACCCGGCCATAGCCCATGCGGGCGCCAGCGAAGTCGTGGCGAATGCGGTCGGCATCGGCCTGGGTCAGCAGTGCCTCGACCGCGGCCTGGCGGCTGTGGGCCAGGGCGATGTTCAGCTCGGTGTCACGCGGGTCCTCGCGCAGGGCTTCTTCCAGGCGGGCGATGCCGGCTTCGTACTGGCCCTCCTTCATCAGTTGGTCGCTGTCCTCGCGTACCGCACTGGAGCCGCAGCCGGCAATGGCCACGCACAGCGCCACAAGCAGGAACGGAGCCGGGTTGCACAGCTTTGACGACTTCATGGTGCGCTCCCTACAGACAAAGTCTGCGACTGATGCAAAGGCAGGTAGACCAGGTGCAGCTCGCTGGCCGATACCCGATCGAGGCGATAGGTGTCTTCGATCACGTCGCCCTGGCGCACGACGTAGAGTTTTTCGCCGCTCTGCAGGAAGATCTGCAGGTCGTCGCGGTCGCCGATGCGGCCGATGAACTGGAATGGCAGGTCCGGGGCGGTCGGGGCTGCGGCTACGGCAGGCGCGGTGACCACGGGTTGTTCGGTGACGGTGGCCAGGGCTTGGGGTTTGGTCCATTGCTGGGTTGGGAAGAGATCTCTTGAGGCCTGTTCCGGCCTATTCGCGGGTAAACCCGCTCCCACAGGAACCGTGGATACCGCCGGTTCTGTGGGAGCGGGTTTACCCGCGAAGGCCGTGACGCCGTCGTCCCGGCCAAACCAGTGCCCCGGGGCCCAGGCCAGCGCCGCGCTCACGCCGAGGAAGCCAACCCAGATGACAGCACGTTGTGTGTTCATCACGACCTCGACAGGTAAAGGGTCATGCGCAGGCGGGCGTTGAGCTCGCTGTCGCCAATGCGTTTGCGTTGCAGCTCCAGGTCTTCCAGTACCAGGGTCGGCAACTGCTTGAGCAGCCCCTTGAGGAAGCCACGAATCTGCGGGTAGCTGCCGCGTACCGGCAGCACGATCTGGTAGCGCGCCAGTTGCGTCTTGGGGTCGATGCCCAGGGCGTATTCGCCACGCGCGAGGCTGATGTGCTCGGCGCTGGCCAGGTGGTACAGGCGCTCGATCAGCGCGCTGGCCTGGGGCTGCCCCGGCAGTTGCTGGCGCAGGCTGTCGAGGGCCTGCTGCTCGGGTTTGATGGCAATCTTCAACTCGCCACGCCTGACCCGCTCGACCTGCACCCTGGCGTCCGCTTCGCTGGCGCGCAGTTCGCGCAGGTTCTGCCATTGCGGCAACACCCCGACGCACAGCACGCCCACGGCCAGCAGGCCCACCGCAACCGCAGCCAGGCCAACCGGGCCGACGCGACGCAGGCGCTCCTGGAGGATCAGGCTGTTCAGCGATTCACGGGCGCGCATGGCCGGTCTCCCAGGTGGCGGTGAGGGTGAAACGCACCGGGTGCTCGGGCTGTGCGGCCAGCACCTCATGGTTGAGCAGCGACACATCGCTGAGCTCGGCACTGGCCTCCAGGCGCTGGTGGTACTGCAGCATCGCTTCCAGGTTGCGCGCCTCGGCGGTGATGCGCAGCTGGCCTTTGCGCGCGTCGGGGGCCAGGCTGAGCAGCGCCACGTCGTCCTGCGGCTGCGCTTCGAGCATGGCGAACAGTTGCTGCCAGGGCCGTTGCAGCTGCTGCGAGACGCTTTGCATCTGCGCCAGGCGCTCGGCCTGTTCGCGGCTGGCGGTGCTGCTCAGCGGTGCGACGGTGGCCGGGCGACGGCCCAGTTGCTGCTCCAGGCTGTGCACGCTGGCCTCCCGTTCGACCTGCTCGGCCTGCAAACTTTGTTGCAGCAGCACCAGGCCTGCGACCATGGCGCTCCCCACTGCAAGCAGCGACCAGGCCAACGGGCTGCTGCGCCGGGGCTGGAATTCCAGGTCGAGGCGGCGCATGTCAGGCCACCGCCCGCCACATGGCGCACAGCGGGTCGGCGTCGGTGGCCGGCTGGCACAGCTGCACCGCCGCCAGTTGCGGCACGTCGCCCCGGCCCGGGGCATGCAGGTAGACCCGTGGCAGGTGCTCGCCGTACAGCTCGCAAGTACGCTCGATCAGTGCTTGCAGGGCCTGGTCGCTATCGGCGCAGCCTTGCGCCAGCACTTGCTGCCAGGCCCCCCCGGCAGCCAGCAGCAGCACGCTGCGGCGCGGTTCGGCCAGGACGAACAGGAAGTCGCCCTGCTCCAGCTGTGCCGAGCAGCGGTTGTAGGCAGCCATCAGGTACGGCTGCACCGAGCGCAGGCTCAGGTGGCTTTCCCGGCCCAGCGCCTGCAGCCGCTGCAGCAGGGCTTCGGGCAGCGCCGTGGCGATGCGTGCGGCACCGGCCGGCTCGGGCGAGAGCACGATGCGCCAGTCGTCCAGCGGCTGACCGTAGAGGTTTTCGAAGCAGGCCCGGGCGTAGGCATCCAGTTCGCGCGGGTGGCTGATGGCATCACTCCAGGGCACCAGGCAGAACCGGCTGTAGCGGGCCGACAGCAGCACCCGCAACTGGGCACCGCGCACGGCATGCTCGGCCAGCAACGTGGCCAGGGCGTCGACGGCGGCTTCCCAGGCCGGCTGGGCGGCATCACAGGTGAAGTCACGGCTGCCCAGCCACTGGTGGTGGTTGGCGTGCCAGCTACCCAGGCCTACACCTTCGGCACCGAGTACGGCGCTGTATCTATAAGAGCCACGATCAGATGAATGTGACACGGTTGATCTCCTCGAGGGTGGTACGGCCATCACGGACCAGGTCCAGGGCCGAGGCCCGCAGCAAGCGCAGGCCGCGCTGGCAGGCGAGGGTCTTGATCTGCGACAGGGGGCGGCGCTCGACGATCATCTGCCGCAGGTCGTCGTCCAGGTGCAGCAGTTCGGCGATGGCGCTGCGGCCGCGGTAACCACTGCCGCGGCACTGGCCGCAGCCCTGGGCGCGGACGAACCTCCAGCCAGCCACGCCCTCACGGGTCAGGCCCGCGCCATACAGGGTTTCGTCATCCACTTCGCACGGAGTCGCGCAGTGCGGGCAGGCCAGGCGGATCAGGCGCTGGGCCAACACCGCATTGAGCGCGGAAACGAAGCTGTAGGGGTCGACCTGCATCTGGCTGAAGCGGCCGATCACATCGAACACGTTGTTGGCGTGGATGGTGGTGAACACCAGGTGGCCGGTGAGCGCCGACTGCACGGCAATCTGCGCGGTGTCCGGATCGCGGATTTCGCCGACCAGGATCTTGTCCGGGTCGTGGCGCAGGATCGAGCGCAGGCCGCGGGCGAAAGTCAGGCCCTTCTTCTCGTTGACAGGGATCTGCAGGACGCCGGGCAGCTGGTATTCGACCGGGTCCTCGATGGTGATGATCTTGTCCACGCCGTGGTTGATCTCGCTGATCATGGCGTACAGGGTGGTGGTCTTGCCGCTGCCGGTGGGGCCGGTGACCAGGATCATGCCGTAGGGTTCGGCCGCCAGCCGGCGCAGGGCGCGCAGGGTTTCCTCGGCAAAGCCCAGGGCCTGCAGCTGCACGCCGCTGACCCGGTCGGACAGGTCCTGCTTGTCGAGTACCCGCAGCACCGCGTCTTCGCCAAAGATGCTGGGCATGATCGATACCCGGAAGTCGATTTGCCGGTCGCCCACGGCAACCTTGAAACGGCCGTCCTGGGGCACGCGCTTTTCGCCGATGTCCAGCTCGGCCATTACCTTGATGCGCGAGATCACCTGGTCGGCGAAGGCGCTGCCGCTGGCCTTGCCAGCGCCGTTGAGCACGCCGTCGATGCGGTACTTGATGGTCAGGCCCTGGCCGGTCATGCCCAGGTGGATGTCGCTGGCGTGCAGCTTGAGGGCGTCGTACAGGGTGGAGTTGACCAGCTTGACCACGCGGCTCTGGTCCTCGCTGATGCTGGCCAGCGACAGACGTTGCAGCGGGTCGCTTTCGCTGCTGGCTTCGGTGTCGTGGTCTAGGGCGTCCACGGCGTGGAAGCTTTCTTCGTGGCGGGCCAGGAAGGTGGCCAGGTCTGCGGCATGGGCCAGGTACAGCGGTGCGCCTTGCAGCACATCGTCGACCCAGGCCAGGCGGGCGTGGTCGAAGGGGTCGGCGAACACGCCCAGCAGTTGACCGCCCTGCTCGATCAGCACGAATTCACGCTTCAGGCACATCGCCAGGCTGACCTTGTCGAAGCGTGGGGTGCTGGCCAGCAGCGATTGGCTGTCCAGCACCGGGTAATGCAGGGTCAGGCCCAGACGCTGGGTGAAGGTATCGGGGGTGTCGCAGGCCAGCTGTTCCAGGCGGGTGAGCAGGCGTTCGTCGCTGGTTTGCAGGCGGGCCTGGGCCAAAAGGTCGCGGGGGTAGGCTGAATGTTCTGTGGCCTGAGCTGGCCCTTTCGCGGGTGAACCCGCTCCCACAGGATTCCCGCTGCCTTCAAGATTGCAGTGTACCTGTGGCAGCGGGTTTACCCGCGAAGAGGCCGGTGCAGGCGGTAGAGCTTCCTGGGTTGCATCGAATGCTTCTGGCATGGCCTGCGACTCCGCTCAGGGGCGCGTCGCAGGCTGGCTCGGCCAGGGGTGCGGGCGCCGCTATTCCCCTGTGAGCAGTTGATCGTCGTCGGGCCCTGGGGGCTTGGCGCCATTACGGCGGCGGTCGGCCAAAACCCAGCTTCCATCGTACAACTGCAGGGGGAACGATTCGTTCCTGTTCTGGCGTCGTTCGACAAACCCTTCAGCCGGGTTGTCCGTGGCCCTGCGCCGGCGCTCGATGCCCATCAGGTCGAAGATTGCACGGGCCAGTTCCACCAACGGGAACGGCTTGAACAGGACATGGCTCACACCCAGTTCGGCGGCCCGCTCACGCACTTCGACGGTGGGGTGGGCGGTAATCAGCACGAAGTGGCACTGCCTGTTCTTGCGTACGGTCTCCAGAACCTGAAAACCCTCCATGTCGGGCAAGCGGTAATCCAGCACGATCACTTGCGGTGCCAGGCTTGCAGCCTGTTCGATACCACTGGCACCGTCGTGGGCAACATGAACTTCCAGGCCTTGCGCCTGCAGGTACGCTTGCAGGTTCTGCGCAAGAGTCTGTTCGTCATCGACTACCAATACTCTGTTCACCAAGGTCGACTCCCAAGAACTGCCCGGTTACCCGGTTTGCGAAGTGCGCCCCTGTACAGGCTTGAGCAGGCTTCGTGCCAGGCGTGAATAGTCATGCTGCACCACTGTAAGTCATTGATTTACCAAGGGCGCCGATCAACACCCGTAAGGCGGCGGGCAGGCACACCCGCCCGGTTCCCCATATGCGGGGAAAATGATGGCACACTGCCATTTCTTTATTCCCCAGCATTGGGGAAACGCCATCACGGGCCTCAGTCGGCAATCTCCACGGTAGCGGACGCACGCAAACGTTGGCGCACGGACTGGCGCGCCTGCGCCTCCCGCTGCCCGATGAGTGTGGCCCTGGCCAGGACCAGCCCCTGTTCGCGTATGATCGAAGGCTTGTCACTTTGTTGCTGCGCTCCTTGCAGGGTTTCCCGGTTGGCATCATAGAATGCCTCGACTTCGGCCTGGCTGGGCGCGGCGACCGCGCTGAGCAGGGCATACACCTGCTGCGCGGCCAGCTCGTGCCGGGTGTAGTCATTGTACTGTGCCCTATCGAAACCCGCTTCCGCCAGCCGCCGTTCAAAAATTGCCGGGCTGCCAGACGCGGCCTCGACTTCGCCGACATGCGCCGACACCTGCTCGTCGCTGATGGCTATGCCGCGGCGCTGGGCCTCCTGCCACAACAGCTCCTTGTCGATCAGTTCATCCAGGGCCTGGTCGCGCAGGCGCTTGTACAGCGTCGGGTTGCGGATGCTGGCTACCGTGCGGCCCTGGGCGTCCAGGTACTCGCTGAAATAGCGCTCCAGGCGCGCCACTTCGATCTCCACACCGTTGACCCGCGCCGCCGCCACATCGGCCCAGCTTGCCTTGGCCAATACCTGCAACAGGCACAACAACAGAACACGCATGGCAACCTCCGCTCAAGGGCTGTCCGGCACTGGCCGGTAGGGGGTGACCGCGGTGAAGCGCGGCCCGGGCAGGGCCACCGCCACCACATGGGCACCGGCCATGCCCTGGCGGCGACCGGGGCCGAAGCCCAAGGCCGGGGTCAGGCCGGTGGGCACATCATGCAGACCTTCCAGCGCGGCAATCAGCTGCTCGCGGCTGGTGTCACGGCCAGTCTGCTTCAACGCTTCGCTCAACAGCCGCAGGGCGCACAGGGTGTTGACCTGCAACGACGCCTGGCGTGGGTCGAGGCCTTGGCGCTGTTGCAGGCCGGCCAGCGCGGCCAGGCCCTGCTCGGTCCAGTCCTCGGGCACGTAGGGATACGCCAGGAACACCCGTTGCGACCACGCCTCGGGCAAGTGCGCCACGGCGCTGGTCACCTGGCTGGAGGCGGCAAACAGGTACGGCTGGCGGCCAGCTGCATGCAGCGCCGAGGCCAATTCGGCAAAGGCCTGGGCACGGCCGAGGAAGACAATGCCCTGCCCGTCCACTACCTGGCCAGCAAAGACCTGGACGGCGGGTAGTGCCCAGCCCTGCTGAAGCAGGCGTTCGCGCACTTGCTCGGCCAACGCCGCTTGCTCATTGCCGGCATACACCACACGCAGGTCGCCCGCTGCCAGGCCCAACGCCGCACGGGCGTGACCTGCCAGGCTCAGCAGTTGCGCGGGCAAGCCGGGCAAGGGGTCAAAGATCTGTACGCTGCCGCCACTATGTGGGGTGCTGCCGATCAGCGGTACATTCTGTGGCGCCAGCAAGGTTGTCAGGCGCTGGTCGAGCATGGGCGCCAATGGCGCGATCAGGGCGAACACCTGCTCCTGCTCCAGCAACTGCTGCAGCGCCCGTTCGGCGCTGGCCGGGTCGAAGCCCGGGTCGAGCACTACCAGTTCCAGGCGTCGCCCGTGGATGCCGCCCTGCTGGTTGAGCTGCGCTAGGCCGTCTTCCAGCACCGCACGCACCACCTGCCCGGCCTCGGCCAGCGGGCCAGACGCCGGCAGCAAGGTACCCAGGCGCAGCACACCCTCCTCCACGCCAGGGTCGCGGTCCTGGGCCAGGCGCTTGAGGTAGGCCGTAAGGTTGCGCTGGTCGGCCAGGGTCAGCTCGAAGCGCGGCATGGCCGGGTCCAGGCGATTGCCGGCCGGGTCGACGCCTTGCTGAATGGCCCGGGCCAGGCTGCTGTCGGTGTATGCCGGGTAGCGGCGGCCGTTGCTTTCGCGTTCGCCTTGGCCTTGCGCCAGGCGCTGCCAGTCTAGGCTGGGTGGCCGCACACCACCTTCGGCACGACCGCGGCCATCGTTGCCGTGGCAGCTGGCGCAGGGCAGCACGCTGGCGGGGACCGTCATGTCGCTGGCGCCGACCCGGGCTTGCAGCTGTGCGTCACTGCTGGAGACGCCCTCGCGGTAGAGGCGTTTGCCGGCTTGTTCATGTTCGGTCAGGTCCAGGGCAAAGGCAGAAAAAAAGGGTGCCATGCCGAGCAACGCCAACCAGATCGCAAGCCCTGTGGGAGCGGTCTTTGTGGGAGCGGCCTTGCGTCGCGAAAGGGCTGCGCAGCAGCCCCAGCGATAGTTGCACCAGCCCAGAAAACGGGGAGCGCTTGGCGCTCCTTTCGCGACGCAAGGCCGCTCCCACAAAGACCGCATCCACAAAGGGAGTTCCCAGAGTGGCAGATGCCACAGAGGCCAATGCCGCAGGGATCGCATGATACTCACCGGTCTGCCAAAGGCAGGGCCAGCAACTGCATGCGCTGGGCAATCGCCGCGGGCGGTGCATCCGGGCGGATCTTGCTCCAGCGCTTGCCGGCCACATCGCCGGCAATCAGCTGTGTGGAATGCTGCTCGGGGCTGGGCAGGAACTGGCCAATGCGCCCAAGCACCAGGTCGACATTGGCCTTGTCGCCGGTCAGGAACAACCAGTTGGGCCCATCCACGCCCTGCTTCTCGGCAAACGCCTTGAGCACCTCGGGGGTGTCGTTGAGCGGGTCGCTGCTGATCGACACGAAGGTCACCTGGCTGGCCAGCTGTGGCCCCATGGCCTCACGGACTTCGCGCAACTTGCGGGTAATCAGCGGGCAGGCGTCGGTGCAGTGGGTGAAGATCACGTTGAGCATCACCACCTTGTCCTTGAGCACATCGCTGTAGAAGCGCAGCTCGCGGCCGTTCTGGTCCTTCACCACAGTGTCGGTGAACCAGGTCCGGGCATCGCGGGTGCCGCCGCCACTGGTCATCGCCTGCGGTGCCGGCTGCGGTTCGGGCGCCTGCGGGGCATGGCCCTCATGGGCGAACGCCACCGAAGCGAGGATCCACAGGCAGCCTCCCAGCACCAGCCAGTCAAAACCGCGCATCCCGACGCGGCGGGAGCTTACCTGGCTCATGGTTGCACCTCGTGATGGTCGGCAATGGCCGTGCTCTTGGCATGCACCCGGCGGGCGCCCAGGCGGTTGATTTCGTCGATCAGCACAGCCGGGTCGGTAAACCCGTAGTAGCGCGTCCAGTGCCCGGTGCGCCCGTCACCCACCAGGATCAGCGGCGGGTGCTGGCTGAGGTCGGCGCTGAAGCTGCCCAGGCCCTTGAGGGTTTCGCTGATGGCGTACGGCGTGCCGGTCAGCCAGCTCCAGCCCGGCCCCTTCTGGAAAGCCTTGGCGTAGTCTTGCAGGCGCTTGGCGTCGTCACGCTGCGGGTCGACGCTGATCGACACCAGATGAATCTCTTGCCCTACCCGGCCACCCAGTTGCTGCTGGACCTTGCCCATGATCGAGGACACCACCGGGCACACCGTGGTGCAACTGGTGTAGATAAAGCCCATGACCACCAGGTGGTCGCCCACCAGGTCTTTTTCCAGGCGTACCGGCATGCCGTCCTGGTTCAGCAACGATACATCGGCAAAACGCACGCTGGCCTTTTCCTGGCGCGCCGCCGGCGGCTGTTCGGCGTGGCCGTTGTGGTCGTGGCCGCCATGGGCCAGGGCCAGGTTGCTGGCAAAGGCCAGGCTCAGGGCCAACAGTTTGCAAGCATGCTTGGCGTTCATCGCAGATTCCTCACGTCAGTCTCGGAAGCGTTGGACGTTGTGGCCGGCAGGACACGCAGGCTGGTGTAGTTTTCTTCGGCGAACCTGCGCCCCAGCGACGGCGACTGCACATGCAGGTACCAGGCGCCGGCTTCGGGCAGGGTCAGGGCCGCTTGATAGATGCCCTCGCCCACCTCCTCCAGCTGCAGGTTGCGCGGCATCGACGAAGGCGCCAGGAAGTAGCGCAGGCTCAGGTCGCTCAGGCCCAGGCGCGGCAGGCCGTCGTCGCCGACAATGCGCACCCGGGCGGTAATCGAGCTGTGCTGCGCCAACGGCCGGTCCAGGCCGATGAACTCGGCGTGTGCGCCCTTGCGCTTGCCGGCATTCGGCGCTTCGGCCACGTCGGTGCTGAAGCAGTGGATGATCTGCGGCTGGTTGAGCAGAAACGCCACGTCGAACTTGCCGGCCGCGGGCATCTTCACCGTCGAGCCGTACACGCCCGGCGCCAGCTCGCGCAGGCTGCGGTCGACGACGATGGCGGCGCGGGCCTGGTGGCCACGGTTGTTGTAGCCGGACATCGGCGCGTTCATGCCTTCGGCGTAGAAGTAGGTGGTGTTGTCCACCGGGTTGACCACGAACACCGAATTGTCGTCACGCGACACCGACAGCCCCTGGGCCAGCGGCAGGTCACCGGCCTGGCGTGGCGCCGCCGGGCCGGCCTCGAAGCCCTGGACGATCGGTGAGCGCCCTTCGCCCAGGCTGGCCAGGTTGATCATGCTCACCTTCGGCGAAGCCAGGCCGCGCACGTAGGCATAGCCCTTGGTGAAGGTCAGCTGGTAGGGTTCGGCCGCTACCGGGATATGGTGGATCAGCTTGTCGGTACTGGCGTCGATCACCAGGGCCTGGTTCTCCAGGGTGTTGAGCACGATGCCGTAGCGGCCATCGCTGCTGAAGCGCATCGGCCCCAGGCCCTGCTCCGCCTGGACCATGTGGCGCAGCTGGTGGTTGCGGGCATCGAACACCCGCACGCTGCCCTCCTCGCCATCGACCACGTACACCGCCTGGGACAGCGCCGAATAGCTGACCGACAGCGGGTGCGGGCCAACCTTGATGGTTTTGACCAGGCGCATTTCCGGGATGTCGATGACGCTCAGGGTGCCGCTGTCGCGGTTACTGACATAGGCGTAGCGCGAGTCGGCGCTGAAGGCGATTTCGTGGTGCCCGCTGCCGGTGTTGAAGGTTTTCAGGGTGTTGCGCCCCGGCACATCGATCACCGTTACGCCGCCCTTGGCCGGATCACTGCTGTTGTTGCCCACCCACAACCGGTGCTGGTCCGGCTGCAGGGCCACGCGCAGCGGCTGGTCACCGGCGTCCAGGTCAGCCACGCGGGTGAAGGTTTCGGTGTCGATCACCGAGACCTTGCCGCGCTCGGGGATGGACACGAACACCTGTTTGTCGTCACCGGTGGCCACCCAGTCCATGGGCCGCCCAGGCAGGTCGATGCGGGCCAGGGTGCTGGTCACGCCCCCCACCGATACGGTCGGGTCGATTACCGTCAGGCTGGCGTCCTTGTTCATCATCAACAGGAAGTAGCTGTTCAGGTCGAGCAACGGCCGGGCGCCGATGCTGCTTTTGAGGAACAGCGCGACACGGGCCTTGCAGCTCTGGTCGCGGTCGCCCTCCGGGGCCGACTGCGTCGGGTCGATCCACGCCCCCGGGGCCATACCCGACAGCGGCTGGCCACTGGCCTGGTCGCTGACCTTGAAACGGATGTTGGCGAAACTGCCTTCCTGCAACTCGCCCCCCGCCAGCGGCCGGGCCTCGAACTCCACGGTCACGCCGTCCCGGCTGAGCCGGTGCAAGGCCTGCGGGTCGGCAGACTCCTGCAACAGCTCACGCGGATCGCACCAAAGGTTTTCATACGCCACGCCCAGGCCGATCAGCGCAACTCCCAGTGCTACCCCCAAGTAAGCAGGGCGAGTCTTCTTGTTCATGCTCGCACACCCCTTCCGTCACTGCGCCGGGGCCGTTGCCGGTGGCGCTTCATTGGTCACCCGCAAGATCCCCCACAGCCCCGAGAGGTTGCCGTAGGCGGCGTAGTCGCGGAACAGGTAGTCACCTGTCACCGCGTTGGCGCCCCCGGCACTCGGCAGCATGAAGCTGAAGTGCGCCGCCGGCAGCACGCTTTCCTGGGCACCGATGAACATGGCCATCGGGTTGTAGCCGAAGCGCACCGAGCCGATGCCGGGCAGGCTCAGCGGGTAGCCGTCAACGTCATTCTTCTCGGCCTGGTAGTTGTGCAGTGGCCAGACGTGGCCATCCAGCTGGTAGACCATGCCGCGGCTGCCACCACTGGGCATCACGATGTGGTTGCGCACGGGCTGGCCAGGTTTGGCGTACAGCACCGGGGTTTGCGGATCACCACCGACCAGGGCGTTGGCATAGGCCATATGGGCGTTGGGCACATCGCCAAAGCCCAGGCCAGCGGCGCGGCCGAATGGCGAGTCGGGGGCCATGCCGAAGCGCAGCCACAGGGGTTCGGTCTTGTAGTTGACTGCCATGTTGCCGTTGTCCTGCGGGTCGCCGGTGGCGCCGTTGCCTTCGGTATTGATGCCCTCCACCGGTCGGCCATCGGCCCAGCGCATGTTCAGCGCACGTTGCCAGACCGTGACGAAGTCGCGGTAGTCCGGTTGGCCTGTGACCTTGACCGTGGCCTGGGCACGGGTAGCGGTGTCCTCGGTCCAGGTGGCGGTCTGCGGCAAGATGCTCATGGCACCCACCAGGCCTTTCTGCGGCTGCTTGATGAAGTCCGACGGGGTCAGGTTGAGGCCGCCGAACTCGATGGCCGTGGTGTTGATGTTGTCCACCGTGCGGCCCAGTTGCGACACCGGCTTGCCTTCACGCTCCAGGTGGCCCGCATAGTACTGGTAGGTGCGGGTCGGCCAGGCGCCGCTGGTACCGGCACGCGGGGCCACGGTCTGCACCGGGTTGAGGCCGACGTTGGCACCGTCGGACTTGGTGATGTCGTAGGCCAGCAGCTGCGCATGCAGGCCCACGTGGCTGGACGGCCGCATCAGGTTGTTGGCGAAGGCAGTGGCCCCCTCGCTGTCGAAGCGGTCGCGCTTGACCACGTTGTGCATCACCGCAGTGCTGGGCAGGTCCGGCATTACCAGTGGCAGGCGGTTTTCCAGGGTGATGCTGATGCACTCGCCGGCGTTGGCGCGCAGCACCAGCGGCTCCACGGGCACGCCCGCCTTGAGCTTGCCGGTGGTGACGTCCAGGTCGGCCTTGCGCACATACAGGATTGCGGTCGGGTCGTGCAGCGGCGCGCTGTGGCCACCGATGGTGAAGGGTTCCCCATCTTCGGGGTCTACCCCACTGACCAGCGGGATGGTGGTCTTGCGGCTGTTGAACACCAGGGTGCCGCCGTTGGCCTTGAGCGGGCCGCCGACATGCTGGCCGACACCGGCCGGGTCGTTGATGCTGACCCCGTTGCGGTTCTCGAGGATGTCGTTGGCCAGTGCCGCGACGATCTCGTAGCTGCGCTTGACCGTGGGGCGGCTGCCGATGCCATTGGGATTGGCCGTGGTTTTCGGGCAGATGCCATCAAAGTTCACGGTGTTGCGCATGGCCACCGGCTGTGGGTTGTTGGGCAGCGGGAACAGGTCGGCACGCTGCGTGGTGTAGTTGCGCATGATGCCCCAGATGCCGTTCCAGTAGCCTTCCAGGGCCGCATCCAGCGAATACAGGTAGTCACCATTGGTGGCTGCCGAGCTGGAGATCATCGACACCGGCGCCATGAAGCCCAGTTGCTCGGAAATACCGATCATCTGCGATGACTTCCAGCCCGAGTTGGAACTGTTGCCATAGCCGGTGCCGTTCTGCAGCCACTTCACGCCATGCAGGGTGACGTTGTGCTCCTCCTCATGGCCGCCGGCGTGCATGCGCAAGCGCACGTTGTCGCCGGAGTAGGTGCGCAGCATCGGGGTAAACGGGTCGCCCGGTTCGCTGCCGGCCTTGTTGATGTGCGGCGGGAACAGCGTGGTGCCGCCGGTGGGGCCGACCGCCGAGGTGATCGCCGACGGCGCCAGGTTCAGCGCCGGGATGGCGCGGTCGGTACGGGTTTGCAGGGCATGGCTGAGGTCGCCGGCCAGGCCGTCGGCCTGCATGCCACGCTTGCCATCCGGGCCGACCTTGTTCGGGTCGAACACACGCAGGGCCAGGGGCTCGTTGCGGTAGTTGACGACGAACATGCCCGGGTCATCCACCGAGATTGCCTGCGGGCAGGGCCGGCTTGGGCAGCCTGGGTTGATGCCGCCGCGTTCCTCGACGATGGCCTCCAGCAGGTTCGACGCCTTGCCGCGCACCGGCGGGTTGATGGCGTAGCGGAAGCTGTCGGCGGTGGCCGGGTACGACTGGGCATTGGGAATGCCGTCCGGCCCGGCACCGACGTACACACCGGCTTCATAGGCGTGCTGGAAGTCGCTGTATTCCAGGAAGAACTCGCGGTAGCTGTCGTTCTTGCCGTCGCCATCGTGGTCGCCGGTCTGGATCACCGCCTGCCACGAGGTCGGGCCTCCGTCCTGGCGCGTGGCCGGGTTGTACAGCTTCTCGCCGGTTTCGGCGTGATACCAGGTGGAGTTGGCCGGTTCGGCCAGCACGGTGGCATACAGCCCAAGCTGCTGGTGGGTCGATGGGCCAAGGTGGTCATGGGTGAAGATGGTGCCCAGGCCGCGGTCGACGTTGTACACGTTGACCAGCGGGTCGGCGAACCAACGCTGCATGGCCGTGCGTGCGCCCAGCCAGTCGGCCCGGCCGAAGCGGCCGAAGTACGGGTGCTGCCGGGCTTGCGGGCAGGCGGCGGTGCCGTCGCGGCTATCGCCCTGGGTGCAGCCGTTATAGGCACGAATGGCCTGTATCCGCTCGACCACGCTGCCGGGCGAGAGAATGCCGTCTTCGTAGTTCCAGCCGTTGGCCGAGCCGTCGGCAGCGGTCAGGTCCCACTTGGGCAGGTGGATGTGCTGGCCGATCACGTCGGTCGGGGTGCGCACCTGGTAGTCGTCCATCTCATAGATGTTCGGGATCAGGTTGGTGTGCTGGTACATGGTGCAGTCGAAGGTGTTCATGCGCATCACCAGCGGCTCTGGCGGGCGCTGCTTGGTGATCACCGGCCAGGCGTCTTCCCACAAGGCGATGATACGGGCTTGCGGGAAGTGGTAGCCGACCTTGTTGTACACCGCATCGAACTGGATGTTGGCGCCCTTGTAGATGCGTGGGCGGTCGGCGGTGAAGGCCGAGGAGCCACGGAAGTTCAGGCCCGACAGGCTCTCGCCGCTGAAGAACTCGCCTACCCCGGAGGACTGGGTCAGGCGTTTGCCCCGGTCATCCATGCACGGCTCGTAGAACGGCGCGCCGGCAGTCGGCAAGGCGCCGTTGGTGCGGAACGTCCTGGCCACCGGCTCGCTGCCCGGGATCAGGGCAAAACTGGGGTGTTCGGCCAGGGCGTGGAACTGCATGGCCGCCTGCTCGACATCGGTGCCCTCTTCTGGCAGGTAGATCGGCTTGGCCTTGTGTACCACCTTGGTGAAATCGAGCTTGGTGGTGGTGGTTTCGGCTTCGCCGCCGGCGGATACACCGTCCAGCGCGTGGCGCCCCAGGCCACCGTCCCAGCCATCGACCTGGTTCGGGTCGAGGTTGGCCCAGAGTGCCTTGCCGCTTTCCTTGAGCTGGCGCGCCATGGCCGGGTCGAGCATGTCCAGTGGTGGGGTGGGTGGACGGTTGCCCACGCTGCTTTCCATACCGCCGATCCAGAACGGGTAGCCAGGGTTTTTCAGGGTACCGTCGGCGTTGCGGTTGGCGTCGCTGCGATCGACCAGCGCCAGCGAGCCGATGGCCTTGCGTACCGGCACCTGGTTGGCTGGCTCTTCATCCTCGTCTTCATCAGGCTCGTCGTCATCATTGGCGGCAACCAGCGCTTCGGACAGCTTCGGTACCACCACCACCTTGCCTGGCATCGGCGCCATGGCCTTGCCGGGAAGCGGCACGATGGCCGGGATCGGCGTGCCGGCAACGATCTCGCCATCGGGCAAGGCCCGGGCGCCAACCGCCGGCTTGCCACTGCGCAGGGCGAACGGGGTGCTGTGGAAGCCATTCTCGCCCTGCCCGCTCACCTCCAGGCGGGTGCCTTCCTCGAACACGTCGTGCACCCGCCACATGGCCCACATGCCCTGGGCGAAGTGCGGGTAGAAGTGGCAATGGTAAATGGCATCGCCCGCCACCCGGTTGCGGTTGCCCGAACCGCCGTTGGCGATTTCGTAGGTGTAGCCGACCCCCGCGCCGATGCCCTGGGCATCGATGTAGTCGGAATTGTCGTCATTGGGGTTGAACAGCCACTGGTGGCCATGCAGGTGGAAGATGTGCTGCTCATGGCCGTTGTGCGTGTTGCGGAACTTGGTGAAGTCACCAATGTAGCTGTGGTGCACGTTGGCAGGTTCGGCCGGATACAGGGCCATGCTGGCCTTGACCCCGACGGCACTGGCCGGCGGCACCTCGCCAGGGCGGATGTGCTCCAGGCCGACGTTGGCCGGCACGTCCACCAGGGTACCGACGTCGCCGACAGTGTGCGCACTGAGGAAGAACTCCTCATAGGCGCACGACAGGCAGTCGTGCATCGGTCCCACGCCCAGGCGGTTGGCCACCACTTCGGCGCCCATGCCACCGGAACCGTAGTTGATCATGAACGAGTCGCGGGTGGGTTCCAGCACATGGCCCATCACCGGGTCGGCCCAGTAGCCAGGGAACGCCTGGGTGCCAGCGACCTCGTCGGCGAATTGCGAGGCGAAGTCACGGAACGCCTCCAGGCGGTTGGGCAGTGCCGGGTTGCGCTTGCCCAGGCTTTCCAGCGGGTAAGTGGATTTGGGGAAGCTGCCATCCGGGTTGGGGCCCATGACGATGGCATCGGTTTCGCTGTTGATGATTTCGTTGCCGTCGACCATGGCAATGATCGGTTTGCCGGCCTTGCCTTCGGCGATCCAGGGCTGCATTTGCGGGTAGCGGGCTTCGTAGTCGATCACCGGCTGGCCGGTGGCGGTGCGGCCGGTGGTGGCCAGGCGCATTTCTTCTTCGGTAAGGGTATTGCGGTAGGTGCGACCGAGCTTGGGCACCACCACTACCTGGCCGAACAGGCCGTTGGCAACGTTCCCCGCAGTGCCCTCGCCGCCGAAGGTGGCGGCCTTGCTGGTGGCGGCGAAGGCGCCTTCGCGTTCGGCGTACAGGGTGTAGCTGCGGGTGCTGCCGGGGCTGACGAAGAAGTTGCCGTTGCGCCCGGTGTAGGCAGAAATGTCGGCGATGCTGTTGACCGCCTGCATGCCGTTGACCTGGAAGCCGACCATGCGCTCGGCCACCTGTTCGTCGGCGACGAAGCCTTCAGCGGCTTCATTTTCGAGCTCCGGCCCCTCCTCTTCGCCCTCAGGCTCTTGCGCCTCGATGCCGTGCTTGTTGGGGTTGGCCTGGTAGTCGAGCAGGTTGGTCAGGTTGACCGTCAGGCAGTCACCGGCGGCTACCCGCAGCACGATGGGCCGAGGGCGCTTGTCCGGGCGCAGGGTGACCTTGCCCGGTACCGCCGCCCCGCCGATGCTGAGGGGGACCCTCTTGTCGTCCACCACATCCTCGCGCAGGGCGAACATCATGCCATTGGCGTTTTGCGCGCCAAGGCGGTTGAACATCAGGGGCTGGTCCAGCGCCACCACGTTGGCGACCAAGGTGCGCTGGCACTGCACGGCCGCTTCGCTGGTCGACTGCCAGCCGAGCAAAGCCAGAACGAGTGATGACAGGATGGGGCCTTTGAGTGGCGTAGACATGCCGCACCTCCGGGACACAGGATCTCTGCGTGGAGTGGGAGCAAGGTGTATGCCAGGAGAAGATTGCTTTGATTTTCAGTTGGTTGCAGCGGCAAGCGAAACAGATTGGGGAGGATCCCCCAACGGTTTTCCCCGAATCGGGGGGCGGCTTGCAGGTGTTCGTCACAAGATTTTCAGTGCCAGTGAGATCGAGCGCCGCCCGCGCGGCGCATCGCGAGCGAAGCTCGCTCCTACATCTATTTCGGGCCAATTATTCCTGAGGCAGAGGTGCGCGACCCTTTGGCGTCCACCTCGATATCGTGTGAAACAAACAAGGCGGTCGCGCGCGCTGGTGCAGGCGTTACTGGCCGGAAACAGATGTAGGAGCGAGCTTCGCTCGCGATGCGCCGCGCGGGCGGCGCTCGATCTCACAGGCACCGACAATGTGGTGGCGAGCCCATGGCGGCCCTAACCCAATCCCCCACCCTGCACCTCACAAACAACAAGTCGCTACCTGTACCAGCCTCATCGCCGGCAAGCCAGCTCCCACAGGGATCTGCGCTGGCTTCCAGGTTTGCGTTTACCGTCAACTGACCAGGGCACGTACGCAGAAGTACAGGATCGACGGCCCCATCAGGCAGCCCAACCCGGTATGGAAGGTGGCTGTCAGCGCCCCGTACGGCACCAGGCGCCGGTCGGTCGCCGCCAGCCCGGCCGTCACCCCCGATACCGTCCCCGCCAACCCGCCGAACACCATCGCCGAACGTGGGTTGTCCAGCGCCAGCAGGCGCGCCGATACCGGGGTGAACACCATCACCAGGATCGCCTTGATCAGCCCGGTGGCAATCGACAGGGCCATCACATCCGAGCTGGCTCCCAGTGCCGCCCCGGTCACCGGCCCGACGATATAGGTCACCGCACCCGCACCGATGGTGGTCATGCTCACCGCATCACGGTAACCGAAGGCATAGGCCACCGCCGCGCCGACAATGAACGGCAGCACCGTGCCGAGCAGCAGCGCCACCGCGCCGATCATCCCGGCCCTGCGCGCCTCGGTGGCCTGCACCTCGAAGGCCGTGGCGACAATGGCGAAGTCGCGCAGCATGGCGCCGCCCATCAGGCCGATGCCGGAGAACAGCGCCATGTCGGCCAGGCCTTTCTGGCCACCAGTAAGGGTGCCACCCACCCAGGCCAGCACCAGGCCGATGACGATGGCGATGGCCGAGCCGTGCACGCGGCCGAAGGTCAGGTACTTCGACAGCACCACCGACAACCACATGATCGCGCCCACCACCGCGAAGGCAGTGATCAAACCGTTATGTTCCAGGGCATTGTCAATGATCGGCCACATGATCAACGCCCTCCTGCAGGGGCAGCCTGCACCTTGGTTTCGGGGCCGGCTTCCAGCGCCGGCAGGGGTTCGCCGCGGTGGCTGCGGCTGATCAGGGCAATGGTCGCACCGCACACCAGTACCGCACCTATCGCCGCCAGCAGTGCTACCGGGCCACCGTGCAGGGCAGTGACCACGTTCTGCTGGGCGGCCATGGCCACCACCACCGGGATATACATGGCGCCCCAGAAGCCCACGCCGAACTCGCATTCCTTGCTCATGCCGCCGTTGCGGTGCATGTAAAGGCGTGCGCAAATCAGCAGGATCATGGCGATGCCGACCCCGCCCACATTGGATTTGACGCCCAGCAGCACGCCCAGGAAGTCGCCGACGATGACGCCGGCAAGCGTACAGACCGCCAGCAGTGCCACACCATAGATGATCATTGTTGTTGTCCTCAGGTAGTGTCGAAGTTGCTTGTTGTTGTTCTTCGCCATCAGTAAACCTGCAAGCACCGCGCTGGCTTCTTCGCGGGTAAACCCGCTCCCACAGGTACTGCAAATACCTTGAGCCCTGTTTGATTCCTGTGGGAGCGGGTTTACCCGCGAACACGGGCGCAGCCCGTGCCATCCGCCGCGGTGTTGCCGTCATCGATCGTTGGCCACCTCCTGGCGCAGCAGCGCATCCAGGCTGTCCCAACGGGTGCCTTCAACAGCTACCACCCTGCCCTGCTCGAACACCGGCCGGGCCAGCCCGCTGAGCACGTTGCCGGGCGGCAGTTCCAGGTGCAGGCGCACGCCACGCTCGTAGGCGTTGCGCAACGTGGCACGCCAGTCGACCATCCGCGCCATGTTGCCGGCCAGGTCGTCACGCAGACGCTGCGGGTCGAATACCGGCCGTGCGCTGCTGCCGCTCAGGTAGGTGATACGCGGTCGCTGCAGCTCGACCGTGGCGAAGGTACTGGCCAGTTCGGCCGCCGGACCATCCAGCAACGGGCAATGCGACGGCACGCTGACCGCCAGGCGCCGGGCCGTACCTTGGCCCAGGCGCCGTGCTCTGGTGGCAACCGCGGCCATCGCGCTATCGCTACCGGCGATGACGATCTGGTTCTCGCTGTTGAGGTTGGCGACATACACCTCGCCGCCCACATCGCTCAGCAAACGCTCCACGCTGGCCAGGTCCAGGCCACTGAGCGCGGTCATGCCGTAGCCTTGCGGATAGGCGCGCTGCATCAGCTCGCCACGCAGGGCAACCAGGCGCACGGCATCGGCAAATGCCAGGGCGCCCGCCGTAACGGCTGCCGGATAGGCACCGATCGACAGGCCGGCCACGTAATCCGGCGCGGGGCTGCGCTGCATCAGCCAGCGCGCCCAGGCCACGCCAGCCAGCAGCAGGCACAGCTGCACGGCACGGGTGGTCTGCAGGGCCTGCTGGCTGTCCAGCGCCTGGGCCTGCTGGCCGAGGGTGTCACTGGCCTCTTCCAGCAGCTGCCCGGCCCCCTCCGGCAGGCGCTGCAGCATGCCCACCTGCTGGGCGCCCTGGCCGGGGAAGGCGAACAGGCTGCTCATGCGGCACGCTCCATCGCTGCCCAAGGGTCACTGATCAGGCGTGGGCCATGGGCCGACTTGAGCAGCACGCGACGGGCGAAACCGGCCCACTCACGCAGGGCAACAGCACCCGCCGGGGTCTCCAGCTGCAGATCGATACGACAAGGTGCGCAATCGAGGATATCCAGCAGCTCACGTGCCCGCGCCCGGGCCAGCGGTTGCGGCGTACGCAGCAGCAAGTCCAGGTCGCTCTCGGCGTGCACCACCTCCATACCCGTGGCGATCTGGTACCCCACCCCGCCTGTCGGCCCCCAGGCCAGGCCACTGGCATCCAGTACCGGCGCGACCGAGGCCAGGGCCTGCAACGCAGGCCAAGGGCTTTCGGCTAGCCAGTGCAGCGTTTCGGGGCCTTGCTGACGCTGGATATCGGCCAGGCACATCAACGCACCCAGGCGCTGCGCCCGGCTCTGAC
This sequence comes from Pseudomonas sp. 43(2021), assembly GCF_017490805.1. NCBI lineage: Bacteria > Pseudomonadati > Pseudomonadota > Gammaproteobacteria > Pseudomonadales > Pseudomonadaceae > Pseudomonas > Pseudomonas sp. 43(2021). Next base: position 96,570 of record NZ_JAFGYJ010000016.1, on the reverse strand, counting down.
CACGCAACCCGACAGCTACCCAACCGCCCTCACAGACGGCACGGCGTACCACTACCGGCTGACCGCTGACCAACACGTCCTGCGCCCACTGCGGCGCATCGGCAGGCAAGCCCGACACAGGCATCCCCCAGAGCAGGTCGTGCGGCCTTGGCGCGTTCATCTCAAGCGCCCTGCCATTGACGGCGCAGCTGTTCGCGCACGCGGCGCGAGGCACTGCGGTTTTCGCCGGCCAGCCGCGACGACAGATCGCTCGAGCTGCCGATGTCGCGCACCGCCTCAGCCAGGCAGGCACGTACCTGGGCGATGTCGGAGCTGCTCGGCGTCTCGGCATTGTCCACCTTAAGGCGGCGCCACAGCAGGCCCAGCGAGGCGTAGCTGGCCAGGTCGTAGGCCATCGGCGGCACCTCGGCGGCCAAGGCCTCCAGCTGCTCGACGCTGCGCAAGGTGATGCGCGCCGCTGCCGCCTTGCCCATGGCGTGCACCATGACCCCGGCATCGTCCAGGGCGATCAGACGCTGGGCCTGGTAGCCGTGGGCCAGGAAGGCACCAGACATGGCCTTGCCGACCAGCAGGCCGATCACCGGGTGCCCGGCCAGCCGCGCCTGGGCATAGGCATGCACCGCAGCGGCCAGCGCCTGATGAATGCCCAACGCCTCCTCGCGGCGGCCATAGGCCTGGCTGGGTACGTCGATCACCGCGACGATCGCCCGCTTCTGCCTCTGGCGGTCAGCCTCGACCGCTTCGCTCACGGCCTTGGCCAGGCCCCAGCCCTCCAGCAGGCCGACTTCGCCCGAGCGCGCACGGGGGAACGGGTTGCCAGCATCCGGGACCACGGCGATGAAGCGCACCAGGCGGTTGTCCAGTTCGCCATCGATTACCCGCAACGACGCGGGATAACCCGGCAAGGCTTGCCCGCCGGCCAGGCCCGGCAGCCAGTTCAAGGCACGGTTCATTTGGCTTCTCCTTGGTAAAGGTCGCGCACGGCAGCGGCATCCAGTTGCGGGCAACCATCGCCCAGCCGGGCCAGGCGTTCGAGGAACCAGGCGTGTTGACTGGCACGATCCCTTGAAGGTTCGTCGAGCAGTTGCAGCAAGCGTTCGCGCAAAGCCTCGATGTCGTCAGCCACATAGGCATCGACCAGCCCGCTGGCGTGCCGCTGCTCGCCACCGGTCAGGCTCCAGATAAAGGGGCGGTCCTTGGCATCGTATTCACCAATGCCCGCTTCCTGTTCGATCACCTGCGGGCCATTAAGGCCCAGGCGCGCTTCGCGGGTGACCAGCAAGTGGCTGCACAGGCCGGCGGCGATGGACATGCCGCCGAAACAACCGACCGAACCTGCAACCAGGCCGACCACCGGCTGCCAGGCCCGCAGTTCGACAATCGCCGCCTGGATTTCGGCAATCGCCGCCAGGCCCAGGTTGGCCTCCTGCAGGCGTACACCACCGGTTTCCAGCAGTAATACGGCGCAGGTGGGGATGCCGTTGCGGTTGTCTTCAATGGCCAGCTCCAGCGCGCCGGCGATCTTGGCACCGCCCACCTCGCCCATGCTGCCACCCTGGAAGCCGCCCTCGATGGCAGCGACCACAGCGTTGCGCCCATTCAGCAGGCCCTTGGCAATGACCACGCCATCATCGGCCTGGGGCACGATGCCTTGGCGCGGCAGCCACGGCGACATCAGCCGGTCGAACGGGCCAAGCAGTTCACGGAAGCTACCCGGGTCGAGCACGGCGCGGGCGCGCTGACGGGCGCCCAGTTCGACAAAGCTGCGGCTACGCAGCAAGCGTTCGGTGTCAGTCATGAGCAATCTCCTCGAAGCCTTGCTCCAGGCGCAGACGCACCACGCCTGGGGTGGCGCCGAAATCATGGATGTCGATGTTCACCGCCGGCCAGGTGCGGCCCTCGAACAGGCGCTGGAACAGCTGCGCCCAGCGTGCAGCGCTGCCGTTGACCGAGGTCACTACCTGTATTTGCAGGTTGCCGGCGCTGCCGGGTTCGATCAGCACTTCAAGGTCGCCGGAGCTGACACAACCCACCAGCGTGCGGCCGCGCCCCGGTTCGGCGGCGGGGAAATTAAAGGTCAGGGTTTCCATGTCACAGGCTCCCGGCTTTGTCGAGGAACAGGCAGGCGGCCAGCAGATCGGCGGCGCCGCCCGGTGAGGCATTCAGGTGCAGCAGGTGCTGGTCCAGCCGACGCAGTTGCCGGCGCCCGGCCAGTGTGGCGCTGCCGCCTTCGGTGAGCACGGCACGCGCGCCTTGCTGGACGGCAGCCAACCCGGTCGGGCCGCTGCGCCAGAGCACGCAGGTGTCGCTGAGCACGGCCATGATCGCCAGCAGCGCGTCGAGCCGGGCGTTCAGCTCGCTGGCACCGGCGGCGCGGCTGCGCTGCAGTTGCGGCAGGCCGTGACCGATGACGGCGGGGAAGCCTTGTTGCGCCTGCTCGCGGGCGCCGCCAGTGCCATAGCGGCGGCGTACCTGCAGGCCATGGCTGTCTTGGCTGGTCATGGCGGGGTCGTCGAACAGTGCGATGCGACCGGCACGGGCAGCCAGGGTGTTGGTATCGGCCTGGGTGTCGAGGGCCTTGGATGCTACCAGCAGGCCGAGGGCCCAGATTGCGCCGCGATGGGTGTTGACCCCGCCGGTGGCGGCCAGCATCGCCGCCTCGCCTTCGCGGCCGAGCTGGCCCAGGGTGGCGCGCAGGGGCTGGCCGATGGTGCCGATGGCCTTGGCGGCTTCGGCCATGTTGCGCAGGCATGGCCACAGGGCCAGGGCCGAGGCGTGCATCAGGGCCAGGGTCATGTCGCGGTGGGCGCCGTTGCCACGGCGGTCGACCAGGCCGGGCTTTGGGGACAGGTCGGCTTCGTCGATCAGGGCTTCCACGGCCAGGTCGGCCAGGTGGTCGGCCAGGGGTAATTCGGTTGCCTGTGCAGGCCTCTTCGCGGGTAAACCCGCTCCCACAAGGATCGTGCGATGTTCAAATGCGTCACTATTCCTGTGCTTGCGAAGAAGCCCATGCGGTTGCAAGTCGAGTGCTTTCATCACCAGCTCCTGAACCGTGCAGGCGGGTTGTAGAGGCCGCCGGACCATTCGACCAGGTCAGCGATGCTGCGCGCAGCCAGCAGTTCGCGGCTGGCATCGGTGCGGCGGATGCCGAGGTCTTCGGGCAAGGCGACCAGGCCTTGCTGACGCAGGCGCAAGGTGTCCTTGGGGTCGTGCCGCAGGCCGATGGCGGTAACCCCGGCCACGGCGGCGATCATCTGCTGGCGCTCTGCAAGGTTGCGGGCCTTGTACAGGTAGGCAACGCCCTCCTCGGTCAGCAGGTGGGTGACGTCGTCGCCATAGATCATCACTGGGGCCAGCGGCATGCCGGCTTTCTTTGCCACGTCCACGGCATCGAGCGTTTCCACGAAGGTGGGCTTGCCGCCTTCCTGGTAGGTCTCGACCATCTGTACCACCAGCTTGCGACCGCGTTCGAGCATTGTTTCCGGCACGGTCATGTCGAGCCAGGCCGGGGTCGCGTGGCGTCGGCCACGCGGGTCGTGGCCCATGTTCGGTGCTCCGCCGAAGCCGGCCAGACGGCCGCGGGTCACGGTCGAGGAATGGCCATCGCCATCTACCTGCAGGGTGGCGCCAATGAACAGGTCGACGGCGTACTGCCCGGCCAGCTGGCACATCATGCGGTTGGAACGCAGCGAGCCATCACGGCCAGTGAAGAACACGTCCGGGCGCTGGGCGATGTAGTCCTCCATGCCCAGTTCGGTGCCGAAGCAGTGCACGCTTTCCACCCAGCCGGTCTCGATGGCCGGGATCAGGGTCGGGTGTGGGTTGAGTGTCCAGTTGCGGCAGATCTTGCCCTTCAGGCCCAGGGACTCGCCGTAGGTAGGCAGGATCAGCTCGATGGCAGCGGTGTTGAAGCCAATGCCATGATTCAGCGACTGCACCTGGTGCTTTTCGTAGATCCCGCGAATGGCCATCATCGCCATCAGCACATGCACCGGCTTGATATGACGCGGGTCGCGGGTGAACAGCGGCTCTATATAGAAAGGCTGGTCGGCAACCACCACGAAATCGACCCAGGACGCCGGGATATCGACCCTGGGCAGGTCATCCACGCGGTCCACCAACTGGTTGACCTGAGCGATGACGATACCGTCGCTGAACGCGGCCGGCTCCACCAGTGCCGGGGTGTCTTCGGTGCTGGGGCCGGTGAACAGGTTGCCATCGCGGTCGGCCATGAAGCCAGCCACCAGAGTGACGTTGGGGATCAGGTCGACCAGCAGCCGCGAGTACAGCTCGATATAGGTGTGGATGGCACCGACCTCGAGCAGGCCGTCTTCCAGCAGTTGGCCAATGCGCAGGCTTTGCGGGCCGGCGAAGGAGAAGTCGAGCTTGCGGGCAATGCCACGTTCGAACAGGTCCAGGTGCTCGGCGCGGCTGACGCTGGGCATGATCATGTGCAGGTCGTGCAGGCGCCCCGGGTCGACCCTGGCCAGCGCGCGCGAGAGGAAATCTGCCTGCTTCTGGTTGTTGCCTTCGAGCACTACCCGGTCGCCGGGTGCGAGCAGCAGTTCCAGGGCTTCGACGATACGCTCGGTGGGCAGCACCACGCCGTCGGCGAGGTGGCGGACCCGGTCAAGGCGACGCAGCTTTTCGGCGCGCCGCCGGGACCATTGCGGCGGTGGATTCTTGGTTGTTGTCATGGTGACTCCACGGGTTCGCTGTCGTGGGGTCACCTTAGGGCTGGGGGGTTGGGCTATCAATCAAGCTCAGTCGCGGATCGTTACGACCAGGTTAACGATCTAGCTGATGTACAAGGGCGATAGGGCCAGCCCTGCCAACCTGAAACCTTGCTAGAGTGGCGATATCGCCGCCCAAGGCAAAAATGCAGAATCCCCCTGCAGATTTGTCGATTGTGCAAGGCAAATTCGCATGACAGGATCCTGCGATCCTCCAGCGAACTCCAGACTTCACTTGGAAAATCAATAACAAAGCAGGGAGAACGCAATGACTGCGCACGCTCATACCTCGGCAACCGACCATGTGCTGGCCGAGGTCCGCAACCAGATTGGCCACCTGACCCTGAACCGTCCCGCCGGCCTCAATGCCCTGACCCTGGATATGGTCCGCAGCCTGCGCCAGCACCTCGACCTGTGGGCCGAAGACCCGCAAGTGCGCGCCGTGGTACTGCGTGGCGAGGGCCCCAAGGGCTTCTGCGCCGGTGGCGATATCCGCTCGCTGCACGACAGCTTCAAGGCCGGCGATACGCTGCATGAAACCTTCTTCGTCGAGGAATACGCCCTCGACCTGGCCATCCACCGCTACCACAAGCCCGTGCTGGTGCTGATGGACGGTTTCACCCTCGGTGGCGGCATGGGCCTGGCCCAGGGCTGCGACTTGCGCGTGGTCACCGAACGCAGTCGTCTGGGCATGCCCGAAGTAGGAATCGGCTACTTCCCGGATGTGGGCGGCAGCTACTTCCTGTCGCGCGTCCCCGGCGAGCTGGGCATCTATCTGGGCGTCAGCGGCACCCAGATCCAGGCTGCCGATGCGCTGTACTGTGGCCTGGCCGACTGGTACCTGGCCAGCGACCAGCTGGCAGCCCTCGACCAGGGGCTGGACAAGCTGCGCTTTGGCGACCACCCACTCAAGGACCTGCAGAGCCTGCTGGCCAGGCTCGGCACCCAGGTGCTCGACGATGCGCCGCTGGAAAAACTGCGCCCGGTCATCGACCACTTCTTCGCCCTGCCCGACGTGCCTGCCATCGTCGAGCAACTGCGTGCAGTGAGCATTGGCGACAGCCACGCCTGGGCCGTGGCCACCGCCGATCAGCTGGAAAGCCGCTCGCCATTGGCCATGGCGGTTACTCTGGAGATGCTGCGCCGTGGTCGCCAGCTGGGCCTTGACGAGTGCTTTGCCATGGAACTGCACCTGGACCGCCAGTGGTTCCAGCACGGCGACATCATCGAAGGCGTACGCGCGCTGATCATCGACAAGGACAAGCAGCCACGCTGGAACCCGCCGACCCTGGCCGCACTGCAACGCCAGCGGGTCGACCAATTCTTCGAAGGCCTGTGAGCCCGGGAGTACACAGATGCAAGACCTGGAACTGAACGAAGAACAGATCATGATCCGCGACATGGCCCGGGACTTTGCCCGTGGCGAGATCGCCCCGCATGCCCAGGCCTGGGAAAAGGCCGGCTGGATCGACGATGGCGTGGTGCGCAAGATGGGCGAACTGGGCCTGCTGGGCATGGTAGTGCCGGAAGACTTCGGCGGCAGCTACACCGACTACGTCGCCTACGCCCTGGCGGTAGAAGAGATCGCCGCCGGCTGCGGCGCCACCGGGGCGATGATGAGCATCCACAACTCGGTGGGCTGTGGCCCGCTGCTGGCCTACGGCACGGCCGAACAGCAACAGCAGTGGCTGCCACGCCTGGCCACCGGCGAGGTGATCGGCTGCTTCTGCCTGACCGAGCCACAGGCCGGTTCCGAGGCACACAACCTGCGCACCCGCGCCGAACTGGTGGATGGCCAGTGGGTGATCAACGGCGCCAAGCAGTTCGTCAGCAACGCGCGCCGCGCCGGATTGGCGATCGTCTTCGCAGTGACCGACCCGGAGCTGGGCAAAAAGGGCCTGTCGGCGTTCCTGGTACCCACCGACAACCCGGGCTTCAAGGTTGATCGCAGCGAACACAAGATGGGCATCCGCGCCTCCGACACTTGCGCGGTCACCTTCGACAACTGCCGCATCCCCGCCGCCAACATCCTCGGTGAGCGTGGCAAAGGCCTGGCCATCGCCCTGTCCAACCTCGAAGGCGGCCGTATCGGCATTGCGGCCCAGGCGCTGGGCATTGCTCGCGCCGCGTTCGAGGCGGCGTTGGCCTACTCGCGCGATCGGGTGCAGTTCGGCAAGCCGATCAACGAGCACCAGAGCATCGCCAACCTGCTGGCCGACATGCAGGTGCAGGTGAATGCCGCGCGGTTGCTGATCCTGCATGCCGCGCGCCTGCGCAGCGCCGGCAAGCCGTGCCTGTCGGAGGCCTCGCAGGCCAAGCTGTTCGCCTCGGAAATGGCCGAGCGGGTGTGCTCGATGGCGATCCAGGTGCATGGCGGCTATGGCTACCTGGAGGATTACCCGGTGGAGCGCTATTACCGCGATGCGCGGATCACGCAGATCTATGAAGGGTCTAGCGAGATCCAGCGGATGCTGATTGCGCGGGAGTTGAAGCACTATCCGCTTTAAAGCCTTGCGCAATCCCTGCAGGAGCGGCCTTGTGTCGTGAAAGGGCTGCGCAGCAGCCCCAGGATTCTAGCGCAGATGCAAAAATTGCTGGGGCCGCGTTGCGGCCCTTTCGCGACACAAGGCCGCTCCTACAAGGGCCAGCGTTAACCGCCCCACACTCGGCTATCGCCAATAGCGCGAATCATCCACCACCTTGGCATGCCCCTCGAACAGCGCCGGCAGTTGTTCCTTGAGGTAGTCGATCCAGGTGCGCACCTTGGCATCCAGGTAATGCCGTGACGGGTAGATCGCATACAGCGCGCTTTCACGCAGGCGATACGGTGCCAGCAACCGGCACAACCGCCCCTGCTCGATCGCCTGGCTGGCGGTGTAGAACGGCAGCAGGCCAATGCCCATGCCCAGCTCGCTGGCCACCAGCATGGCGTCGGCGACGTTGGTGGAGAAACTGTCGTTCGGCGCGATCACACACTGGTCCACACCTTGCGGGAACACCCAGTCACCTTCGTACACCGGATAAGCCATGCGCAGGCAACGGTGCTGGTGCAGGTCCTCGGGGCGCTCGGGCACCCCATGGGCCACCAGGTAGCTCGGCGCCGCGCAGGGGATGCTGAATATGTTGCCCAGCGGCACGGCGATCAACTGCGAGTCCGGTAACGCCCCGTCAACGGTAATCACCACATCGTGCCCTTCGGCCAGCGGGTCGGGGTTGCGCTGGGACAGGGTCAGCTCGATCACCACTTCCGGGCACAATGCGTTGTAGCCGGCCACCAGCGGCATCAGCAACAGGCCCAGCCCGTGCGGGCAATGCAAACGCAGGCGGCCGCGGGGCGTGAGGTGCGCACCACGGGCTTCGCCCACCGCTTCTTCGGTCAGCAGCATGATCTGCCGCGAGCGCTCGAGAAACCGCTCGCCCGCCTCGCTCATGCGCAAACGCCGCGTGGTGCGGTGCAGCAGGCGGGTCTGCAGCTGGTTTTCCAGCTCGGCAACGATGCGCGAAACCTGCGCCGCAGAAATGTCCAGGGCATTGGCGGCCGCAGCAAAGCTGCCACATTCCACCACACGGGCGAAGGTACGCATGGCATGCAGCATGTCCATGAAGGTGTGCTCCTTGTTCGGTCTTATTCTTGCGTTACAGGCAGGAATCTATCACGGGTTAGACCATTTATTGTGGATGACCAATGAATGGATCATTAGCCATACATTGAAAAAAGGAGCCTGCCATGAAACGTTTGATCGCTGTCCTTGCCGTTGCCGCTACCCTCGCCTCGTTCGGTGCCTTGGCCGACGCCAGCAGCAATCAACCGGTCAGCAGCGGCAACTACGAATACGGCATGCCGCTGGACATTGCCAAAGTCATCTCCATCACCCCGGCCAGCAACGCTGCCGACTGCCAGGTTGGCACCGCGCACATGGTGTATGTCGACCACCAGGGCCAGAAGCGCGAAGTCGACTACCGGGAAATGGGCAACTGCTCGCAGCAGTGAGTCAGGCCAGCGCCTCGGTGATCCAGCCGACCTGTTGCCTGAAGTCATCGATTTTCGCCTGAGGCACCGCATCGCGGGCCCGCTCGAAGTTGGCCAGGGTCTGCTGCTTCTGCCGCAGCATGCGCCGCCACTTGACCAGAAACGCCTCGCTTTTCTCCTGCAACAACACCGGGCCGAAGTACAGCTGTTCAGCGGTATACACCGCCCCGCCCGGCTCGGCGACGATGATCTCGTAGTCGAAGCGGTTTTCCCGCAGCAGTTCTTCGCTGACGATCCGGTAACCATTGCCCATCAGCCACTGGCGCAGTTCGCGCTCAGCGCCATTGGGTTGCAGCACCAGGCGCGTGACACCCGCCAGGCGCTGTTTGCCGGCCTCGAGGATCTCGCACATGGTGTCGCCCCCCATGCCGCAGATGCTGATCACCGAGATGCGATCTTCCGGCTCGACCGCTGCCAGGCCGTCGGCCAGGCGCACGCCGATTCGGCCTTCCAGGCCATTCCTGCGCACGTTGCGCTGGGCCGAGGCGAACGGCGTCTGCGCTACCTCGCCCGCGACCGCCGCTTCCAGCACCCCGCGCAGCATCAGGGCCACCGGCAGGTAGCCATGGTCCGAGCCGATGTCGGCCAGGCGCGCGCCTTGCGGTACTTGTGCCGCCACGCGCTCCAGGCGCCTGGACAATGTCTGTTCGTTCAACGTAAACCCCTGCTTTGCAATCGGCCGCGATTCTGACGGCGAACGCCGCGCATTTCAAACACGGGGGCGCCCTCGACCGGGCCGGCGCGCTCGCGTAGGCTTGCCGCTTTCCTTCCGTAGCAAGTGTTGCCCCGCCTACCTCGCCCTAGCTAGCTCTGGGTATTCAGAAAAGACCATCCGACCGTAAACCCCCAAATATGCCACCTGTGGGAGCGACGACGATGGGCAACCCTAGAATTGAAGTACCCGCACCGATAGCTGACGCGCTGGTGCACCCTACCCCCCTGTGCCAAGCACTGGGAATCAGCCGGGTGACCCTTGACCACTGGGTGGCTGCCGGGCACTTCCCTGCCCCCATCGTGATCGGTCAGATGCGCGGCAGCGGCAAGGTTTCCCGCACTGCCTTCCTGAAAAGCGAAATCGATGCCTGGATCGAAGCGCGCAAGGCCGAGCGTGACGCGGCAAAAAAGCTGCGCACCGAAACCCTGCCAGCCTGACAAAGAAAACCCCGGCGGATCAGGCCAGGGTTCAATGAGGTACCACTATGAATAGTTATATTGTAACGCTGCTAGCCAGCGCCGCAAGCCCATCCGTCACCACCAATGAATGCTGGGACGAATACGATCCGGGCGTCATCCACGCCCTGCTCACCAGTGAGCCGAACACCTGCACCAGTGGCAGCGCGGTCATGCTCAGTCCCGAGCAAGCCACCGCCGCAGTGCTGCGCCCGGCGCCATTACCCGCCCCAGCACGGCGCCCCCCTGTGCCGTTGCCCGTGCCAGTAGTCCGCAACACGGGCCAGCAGCGGACGCGCCAACAAACGGCACAGGGGGCGCCCCAGTGCGCAATGCGAACTCAACAGACGGCAGTGGTTAGCGGGGGTGTGCAATGGGCATGAACATCGACACCGAGTCGAGGGAAATCCTTCGCTATATCTCCCAGGACTTCGTGATGCTGACGGCGAACGGTGAGCAGCGCGCCTACCACATCGAGTCGGGGGATATTTTCGGCCAGAAGGGATTCATCAAGTATTGCAGCAAGCACTACGGTGAAATCACGATCATTCAGGGTGACGGCAAGGAAGAACGGGCCGCCTCGGGTGCCATCTGGTGGAACTGGGAGGACCCGCTGCAACGGGTAGCACGGCGTGTCGTCATGGAACCGACATCCAAGCCCGAGCATGAGGGCAACCCCGAGATGTTTAACCTCTGGTACGAGCGCAAGAAGACCATGTGCCCACCCGATCTGTACGCCACGCCCGAGAGCATTGAGATTTTCGTCAAGCACCTGCTCTACCTGGCCGACGGCGACCAGGTGGTGGTCATGTACTTCCTGAACTGGCTGGCGACCCTGTACCAGACGCCTGAAATCAAAATCCCGAGCGCGTTCCTCTTTTATTCCAAGCTCGGTGGCGTGGGCAAGTCCACGATGTTCAAGCTGCTGGCCCAAGTATTCGGGCCTTGCATGGTGGGCAGCTGCAGCGGCCGAGCGCTGACGAAATCCTTCGATGATGTCACCGAGCACAAACGCCTGTTGATGATCAACGAAATGGCCAGGTCCGAGAAAGCGGACGGCTACGAAAACTTCAAGAACATGATTTCCGAGGAACAGGTTTCGTTCGAAGGCAAGGGCCGGGCGGCCAAGGACATCAAGAACATCACCCACTACATCGTCACGACCAACAACAAGGACGCGCTGCCGCTGATGCAGGGGGACCGACGTATTGCCGTGTTCATGTGCAATGCTGCCCCGAAGGCAGATAGCTACTACGTCAAGTTGGTGGACTGGATGGAGCACGAAGGTCCGGCGCTGGTGGCTGGTGTTCTGGCGCAGTGGAAGTTCCCAGCCGACTGGAACCCATACGCACCTGTGCCGCAAACCGCTGCAGCCAGAGCCATGCAGGACGCTGCACAGGGCGAGCTTTACGGCGTCGTCAAAGAGCTGATCGATCAGCGTCGGGAGCCGTTCGATAAGGACATCATCGTGGTAGGTGAAGCCGCTACCAAGCTCAACAACATGGGGCTGGCCCTGACTAAACCGGCAAACATCACCAGCCTGGGCAAGGTGCTCAAGGTTCTTTGCGGGGAACCGGAACCGCTGCGCATCTTGAAGCGGGAAACCGGCAAGTCGATGCCACTCAATGTGTACCTGATCCGCAATGCCGAGCAGTGGAAAGCTGCGTCCGCCGAGCAACGCATGAACCACCTAGACACCGGGGTGCACCTGTTCCCTGTTCAAGATCAATTCGATGACAGCGAGGTGGCCAACGATGAATAGCGCACCGGTTTCGATCCATACCATTCCGACACATCCGCCTTGAGATGCGTTGCACGTGGCGCAGCGCTAGACATTGTGATGGCAATTGGATAGCGTTGGGTACTCCCATAGATTTCTTTCATACATCACCTTAAATATGAAAATTAATGAAGATCAAGCTCGCACAACGGTCTCAAAAATCTACCAAATTGTAGCCGCACTTCAAAATGAAATCGGACCTGATCGTCTGCCTCCAGATATTGGTGAACAACTTGATCGATTTAAATGGGAGATTGACAATTTTGCCTCTCAGCTCTCAAATGGTCACCCTGTAGATCTAGTAGGTAAAGCTAATCTACTTACCTCGAATACTCAGCAGATAATATCGACAATTCGAAGCGTCAAGTTAGATTTTCGGCCAGAGTTACTTGATGAGCTTTTTAGACAGGCTACGATTCTAAGCGCCATAATGTCTGTGCCGCACGAAAATGAAACAATTTCACTGCGAAACTTGGAAGAAGCTGAAAAAGAGCTGCGGAAACGTATAAATATTGAGCAGGCTCGATTAGCGGATATAGAAATAAAAATCGATAACTTACAGGATGCCGCTAACGACGAAATCAAAAAGATTTCTCTTGCATATGACGAGGCGAAAGCCAACTTAGATGAAAAGAAGACGCAGATTGATGAGTTGGTTGGTCACGCTTCGGCTCAGGTAGTGGCTGGTGATTATGCTAGGTCATCCGAAGTCGAGAAAAAGACGGCCGACAAGCTCAGATGGGGGTCTATTGCGTGCATGGCGTTGGTGGTCCTCCTTCTTGGCGTCACCGCATTCAAGAGCCTTGATGCTGAGATACATTGGGAAAATTTTGTCATTCGAATCACGTTGGCACTGTTGCTTTCGGTGCCGGCGGCCTACTTGGCCAGGGAGTCAGCGAAACACCGAGAGCAGCAATACCAGCACCTGCAGACATCGCTCGACCTGAAAGCCATTACCCCGTTCCTGGCCTCCCTGCCTCCAGAGGAACAGCACAAGATCAAGATCGACATTGCATCGAAAATATTCGCTGGCCGAGATTTCTCCAGGGTTGGTGCTGATCCTTTCCCAATCAATGCCCATGAACTAGTCATGGAAATCATCAAGAAACTTGAGCTGCCTAGGGGCAATTCTCGCGGCCCAGGGCAGTAAGCGGTGAGGCTGCTAAAGGCCGTCTCGGTACCGCTCCAGCTCTCTGTCGATCAAGGCCTGGAGCGCTGCAGTACTCCCCGTGAAATCAATCTCCACCGGCTCGCCTTTCAGCCTGGAAGTCACTGCCAGCTTGAGCCTGGTGGGGCCGCCACTACTGTGCTGTACAGCGCGGAAAATTCGGTTGCTGTCAGCACCACGACGCGGAGCCCCGAGGAAAAATGCCCAGCCGTCAGGGTTGTGGCGCGGCTCAGCTACCAGATGGCTGTACTCACGTTCAACGAATGCCAGGATGTCGTCGGGTGACATGGCTGCTTGCTCCGATGGTGGGCACAGTAAGTTCAGCACACGGTTGGCTTGCGGTCCATGCTGGCAAGATCATCCTCGACGCCGCTATCATCGCTGGCTATGTGCCATGGATAGAGCGAAGGGGTTGCAATGGTTTTATGGGAGCCGATTGACGGCGTATTTACGGCCTCGGCATCGTGGCTGCCGGCGATGGATTTTTGGGATAAGTTCGAGTGGTTCCCCTTCATCATGACGGCTGCCGCCGCGTTCATCACTGCACTGGTCGGTGCGTGGCTCGGTGCATGGGCAGCGCAGCGCATTGCCAGCAGGAACAAATTACGCGATGAGTTACAGAAAGAACTGCGCAGCACCAATGCCGGCATCATGCTGGCACATACGGTGGTTAACCTCGCTTACGCGCTCAAGAAGCAACATATAAAAAGGCTCAAAGAATCATACGAAAATGACTGCAAGGCTTTCGAGCAATACAAGCAGGAGGTGGCTGCGGGAAAAGAGGGAATTTCTTTTGAGATGGCACCCAATCTCGACCGTTTGGAGGAAATCACCACACCTATCACACATCTTCAAGATATCGTGATGGGAAAAATCTCCACCACAGGACGGGCCATTGCGTCCGTGGCTGCAATGTCTGATGCGATACAAAACCTGAATGACACCCTTCGGGGTCGTAATGGGCTTATTGAAAAAATTAAAGACGATAAGCTACCGGCCGGTGCAAAAATTGAAGATTTTTATTTCGGTCTCCCTTATGCAAAAGGAAAGGTTAACCTAGAGTATCGCTGCTACGTTCAGGCGCTATCGCTGTATACAGACGACACAATATTTTTCAGCATCAAGCTTTGTGACGACCTGCGTGAACACGGTTTACATGTAGTCAAGAAGTTCAGCAAAGAGTTCCGGGGGGAGGCACCAGGAGTTAGTAATTTCGACTGGAGCAAGGCAGAGCAGGAAGGTTTATTGCCGAAAGATGAGGATTACGAGAGCTGGCTGTCGGGCTTCCAGCCGTCACCCGAGAAAGAACCCCTAAGTCGGTGGCAGCTACTTAAGAAACGCCTCACGGTTTTTCGTCGCCAACGCGTAGAGTGAGCGGTATCCCTGCCACCTGCGCATCACGCCTCCGGCTGGCACAGGGACTGTCGTACCCGATAGACCAGCCTGAGACTGCAGCCCATTTCTGCGGCAACCACGACCGGTGGTGCGCCTTCGTTCAAGCGCGCAGCGATGCGCTGACGATGCGCTGCACGCTGGATGTCGTACTCGGTCGGTTCGCGGGGGGCCGCGGCCTCCGGCCCCGGTTCCTCGGGCACATAGCCGACCAGTTCATACGCCAGTTCGTTGCGCAGGTTTTCCAGTGTCGGAGCATCCGCCATGGCAGCGAGCGCAGCGCGCATGCCCCTCACGATCTGCCGGCGCTTGGGTCGCAGGTGCACGGGTGACCGCTCTGCGATGCGCTGGAGGTGGCGCAGCAGGCTGTCGACTTGGGGTTCAGTGATGGTCTGCATGGTCAATCCCTCACGATGTAGATTTGCCTCGACTGCCACCCGGCGAAGCGTCGGGCCTGCCCCTTGTGCGCCATGACGGCGGTGGACTCACAACCTTGTGCCTGCGCCCAGGTGCACAGCTGCTCCAGGTGGGCCGGCCAATCGTCCGGTAGCTCGCCATGGACCATGAACAGGTCGCATTCCTTGGCCTGCGGGTACTGGACGATCCGCGTGACGACCACGGCCAGCAGCCCGCCGTCACCGACGACAAGCCACAGCTGAGCATCACGCTCAAGGATCATCGCCAGGATGTCAGCGGCCTCCCAGCGGTGTTCCCTGGATTCGGTCAGGTACTGGTGCACAAGTGAACTGACGATGTGCCATGCCCTCGGCACATCGTCAGCTGGTACGCCTTGCAGGGTGCTCACGGTCAGAACCCGAACCGTGGGGCAGCGCCGTCGCGCATCGATTCGAACAACGCGTTGAACTCGGCATCAGACATCTGCGACACCTGGGAGGCAGAAAGCCGACCTTGTTCGTCCGGCGCCCGGCCGCCACCTGGAAGCGCGCCAAGGCTGGTCGGTGCACGCTTCATGCTCGGGGCGCGGTGCTGGGTCTGGTAGCCGAGGTCAGCGGCCCTGCTGTAAATCAGCTGGGCCGGATTCTGACCGGTGGATGCACAGTACTGGACGAATTGCAGCGTTGCCAACTGCTTGGCGAAAGCGCGCTGCTCCGGGCTTGCGCCGGGGCGCTGCGCTGCAATGCGGGCGTCCACTTCACGGTCAAGGTGTGCATACGCCTGGTGATAGTCGGGGTGCTGCGCTGCAAACTCGGCCTCTAGTTGCGTGACGATTGGTGCGGCTTGCGTAAGTTCGTGCTGCACCTGGGTGGCGGCTTGCTCGATGTGCTGACGCTGCACGGCCGCTTGCTGCTGACCGGCAATGTGCTGCTCGATCTGTGCGAACCGGGCGGCGATGTGCGCCTCAGGGTCTTCTTCGAACGCCGGGACTTGCGCCTGTTGCTGGGCCTGTTGCTGCTGGGCGGCGAGCTGCTGTTGCCACTGCTGGAACTGAGCGACCTGCTGCTGGTGCGCCGCCAGCTGTGCCTGCAGCTGGGCGATCTGTGCTTTGGCCTGTTGGTGACGGGCGCGTTCCCTATGCAGGGCACCGAGGGGCACACGCGGCCCGCCCTGTTCGTCCACCTGCTCGCCTTCGCCATCCTCGGCCAGGTGGCTGTCACGCTGCTCTGCATGCGCGGAGTATTCCTCCACCTCGTCTGCCAAGGCGTTCGGCACAGCGTCATCAGGGCCGGCGTCATTTGGCACGCCGACACTATTGGTCAATTCGGCGGCCAAGCCATCGACTGGCACAGGTTCATCAGGGCCATCGATTGGTTCGACTTCAATGCTGCTCATGGTTCACCTCTTGGCGCGATGCGCGCTTGGCTTTGCTTGGGCGGCCACTGATCGCGGCGCTTGGGGTTTCGGTAGGTGCATGGGCTGCAGCAAGGCCGTAGCGCTCACTCAAAACAGCGGCCCCGCGTGCACATTTTTCGCGGTCGGCCTGTTGTTCCAAGGCTTCGGCCAGCTGTGCCTGGAGCCGGGCGACTTCGCCTGCATGGCTGGTCCGTGCGCGATAGGTCGCCAGCTCGGTTTCGCTCAAGGGCGTGCGTGCGATCTGGTCGCTCGACCAGCCACACACGGTACCGAGTCGCACACGTTGACGTTCGGCTCGATGCAGTTTGATAAGGCCGTCGAGCAGTACCGCTTCTGCGCCCTGGGCAGAGCGGGCGTGCACAGTACGGTCCAAGATGGTTTCGGCCAGCGGGCCAAGCGGTACGACTGGCGGGTCAAACTTGATGATGTAGCCGTGGCCGTTCGACTCTGCGACAAGGGCGGCGCGGCTGAAATCGACGTTGTGTAAGCCGGCGTCTGTACGCAGGCGGTCGAGCTGATTGAGGTCAGACATGGTTGCGTTCCCCCCTGGCGGCGGTGATTTCGGCGGTGAGCTGGTCGATGATGGCTTGTTGATTGGCAGTGGCTGCAGTGCCGTCTGCCTGGGTGAGCCGGCGCAGCTTGGCGACAGCGGCTTCCAAGGCTTGCCCGGCAAGCGGTAGGTGCTTGGCGACATAGGCCTCTGCGTCCTGCAGCTCGGCTACCGCCTTGCGAGCGGCCAGCACAGCAGCCTGTGCCTGTTCGAGTTCGGTATTCATTTCTTGCTCCGGGCCTTGGCGGCCGTCTGCTGCCGGTGAAGGTTGATCGCGCCACGGCTGCCGTTGCGTAGGTACGGGGTGAATGCTTGCTTGGCACTGCGTCGGGCAGCAGACATCACCTTGTCCAAGGCGTCGACACGTTCGTCATCGTCCATGGCCTGCCACGCTTTGGAGCGCATCAAGGCACTGGCGTCGGCATGCATCCGGCTCCCAGCCAGTTCGTTCAGTTCGTTCAGCTGTTCGGTGGTCAGTTCCACCTTCTGGTTGCGCTGGCCGTGTACCTGGGATTTCAGGGAGAAGGTGCGCTTCATGGCCTGCGGCGCCCAACCGAGGCGCGCAGCTTCCTGCCGCAGCGGGTCGTCACTCGGCACAGTGGATGGGATGGGGCCGACCCTGCCGAACTGGCGTTGTGGCTCCATCTGCGCGGCGCCGAACTGATCCCTGCGGATGGGCAGCGTTTCCCGTGCGAACGGCAAGCGATACTTGAGCTGGTCGGTGAAGCTGTCGCGGTCGGTTTCGCGCTGGTACGGGTCCATGGCGCGGCCAACGTGGGCACCGATAGTCCACGGGTCAATCAGGGTGGCAGCGGTGCTGTTCGCCCAACTGGCACCGTACCTGTCAGGGTCAGCCAGCGCCTGAATCATGCTGGTAAGCCCTTTGAGGAAAGTCTTGTTCATGAGGTTATTGCCGATGGCTTTGGTCAGCGCAGCACCACCTGAGTCACCGGCTCTGTAGTTTTGTGCCACATCAGCGCTGATCCCCAGCAACGTCGAGAACGGTTCAATGCGCTGGTAGCTGTACCACTGCCCGTTGATCTTGAGGCTGTACGGCTGGTTGCCTGCGGCGAGCCATGCCCGGCGCTGTCCATCGTCGTTCGGGCCGTTACCAGTGAGGACTCCGGCTGCGCTGCCCAGTGCACCGAGGGACATAATCAGCGAGCCGACAGCCTGCCGGGCCAGCACCTGCTCATGGGCGGCGCCGCCTGCCTTGAATGCGTCACGCGAATCCTTGAAGGCGTAGGTCAGCAGTGGGGTGTGCTTCACCGAATACGCGGCCACTTTTCCCGGGGTCTTAACGAACGTCATCGGCAGGTTGCCAAGCCCCAGCGGAACCTTGTTCTTTGCCAGATTGAGCATGTTGATGACAGCGCCAGACTTGTCTGTGAACGTCTGGAATTCAGCTGATGCCTTGACGCCTGCCTTCATTTTTTCCGTGGGATTGGCAACCAACTCTTTGACGCGGGCACCGAGTGCATCACCTTCGAGGCCTTCACTTGCAGCCGTGCGGTAGGCCAAGGAATAGGTTTCCATTCCAGCGTTGACCGCTTTGAAGAAGGCGTCAGCAGCACCGAGGGCGCGCAGTGGCACACCCCAGTATTTCTGGCCCAGCAGGTCGCTGCGGTAAACGTCGTTCTTTGCGTTGCTGCTGGCTTCATATTCAGTTTCGCGACCCTGCCAGCTGTCGGCAAAGGCCTTGGCACCGCTGCTGATTCCGTCCACAAAGCCACGCAGCTGGTACGCCGGTTCAGCCATGCGGGTTTCACCTTGCAGCCCCACGGCGCGCTTGGCACTGCCGATACCACCGGCCACGGCGCGGGTTGGAATGTTCAGCACAGCGTTAGCCAGGTTGCTGGCCGAGTTCACGATGTGAGTATCAGGGCCAGATAACAGAGCGGCCTTGTAATACGTCCAGAACCAATCACTGCCGGCCTTGGACGCCAGCTTGTTGGCTGCCTTCACGCCCCCTGTGCGGGCTGCAGTGGTCAGTGCCTTGGCCATGTCCTTGGCCGACTCCATGCCACCTACAGAATCGAGCAGAGCGGCTGCCTGCTTACCGGTCTGTACGTTCATTCGTTGAATTGCGAGCGCCCGGCCCAATTCAGCACGACTGCCCATGACGGCGCCCTGCACAGTGCGCAGGTCGTTCAGCGCTGTCATGAAATCGGCGGCAAGTACGTCGTCAGTTTTACCGGCGTTCGTCAGCTCCGACATTTGGTTGGCCAGTTCGAGCGTGCGCGTGGTTTGCTGCTTCAAGAATCTGGTGGCTGCCAGATGATCTTCCGCATTCAGCGGCTGGCCTAAACGACGGGCGCGCATCTTGGCGATGGAAGTACCCGCCAAGTCTGCCAACTGGCTGGTTTCTTCCCATGTCATTTTCCCCCGGCGGGCGGCTTCGATGTTCGGTTCGTCATCCGCGAGCAGGGCCAGGCTGCTGTCCATCTGCTGTTGATCCAGGCCCATCGACTCGAACAGTGGACGCACATTCTGACTGCCCGCGAATGGCACAGGTTGCGGGGCTGGCTGCGGCGCTGGCCGTGGCGGGGTTGGCGGGGCAGCCGGCGCCGGGGTCGCCTGCTCGGGGTTCAAGTAGCGCTGGATCGCGCCGGGCACAGCTGCGCGGGCAGCAGCGACAACTGGATCAACCTGTGGTGCTGGCGGTACTGCGGGCTGTTCTGCCGGGGTGTTCACGGTCGGACGGCTGGCGAGGTTCACGCCACCGCCCATCACGCCACCCAGTACCGCGCCTTGTCCGGCAGCATTGGCCACGCCTTCCATCGCCGGGCGACCCGTCGCCAAGTTGGTCAAAACTTGCTGCTGTGCGGACTGACTGAGTTCTTCCAGGCTCTCGATGCCGGTACCAGCCAATGCCCGGTTGACCAGCGATTTGGCCACATCAGCGCCGCCTTGCCCGGCCAGCATCGAATCAACGTCTCCTATGCCGAGAGCGCGACCGACGCGGGCACCAGCGGCACCGAGCAGTCCAGTCATGCCACCCGACAGCAGCGCCAGGCCAGTTTGACCAGGGGTGAGGTCGCCTGTCCGTTGCACAGTTTGCGCGGCCTGTTGGCCTGCTGCGGCAAGGCCTTCACCGGCACCAGTACCGAGTGCACCGGCCAAGCCTGGGGCGGCACCGGCCAGCCTGGCACCGGCGGCGATGCCGCGACCCGCCACGCCCCCGGCTACCATCTGCGGCACGCTCTCGATGATCGCGCCTGCGGCATACGCTGGGTTGCGCAGTACGGCGCCAGCGGTACCGGCGAAGCCTTGGGCGTCCTCCACTTCCTTGCGCTGGGCCAGGGCCTGGGGCGACATTTCAGCATCGAGCGCGGCCCGGGCCTTCTGCGAGTCCAGGCCATGGCTTTGCAGCCAAGGCGTGACCGCGCCACCGGTTGCCAGGTCGCCTACGCCGGCCAGGGTATCGAACAGGCCATAGGCGCCGCGCCCGATGTGGGCGCCGACATCCGTTGCCCATTGGCCGGCGGTGCGGTTGGGCAGCTCGCCACCTGGCACAGGTTGAGCTGGGGCGGGCTGTACAGGTTGAGCCGGCTCGTCGTCAAGGGCGTCACCGAACGCGGACAGCGGGTCACCGAACGCGCTTACCTGTGGCTGCGCTGGCGCCGGTTGCGGTTGGCGCGCAGCAGGGCCAGGCGCCACTGGATCGTCGGGAATTTCGTCACCGAAAGCACTGGTGGCCATTGCACGTTAACCTCGCTTAGTGGCGGTCTTGCCACTTACTGGGTCGATGTACTGGGTGCCGGCCGGCAGAGCGTCATAGTCCGCTTTGGTGAGCGGGCGGGCGATCTGTGCCTGGCCAGGTACGCGCATGTTCGGCTTGGCCTTCGCTGCGGATTGGGCATTACCACCGGCTGCCGCCATCACGCCAACCGGGCCTTGCTGTGGCCTCGGCATGTAGCTCCCCAAGCTGCCGGTACCTGGCAGTGCGGACGTATCCGGCACAGGTTCGGCCTCGGCGCCCATGATCGCCTCAGTGGCGGCGTCAGCACCGGTTGCGGCTTTGCCGCGGTTCGAGAAGGGACTGTATGGCGATCCATGAGGCTTGTAAGTGCCGCTGGCCGCGTCGTACATGTGGTTTTGCACGCGGCCATCAGGCAGATGCTCCTGGATGATCTGCCGAGGCGTTGGCACTTTGGGCGCGGACGGTCCGGCGTTGGCACCGAGGCGGGCTTCCCGTTCGTTGAAATGGGCATTCTGCTGGGCCAGTTGGGCCTGGCGATGCTGGGCCAGGTTGTCGGCGTTGGTGGCGCGAATCAGCTCGGCCGGGTCGACCCCCAGCTGCGCCATCTGGCGGGCCATGGGGCTGAGCGATTGCAAGAACGCGGGGTCAGCCAGTCGGGCGCGGTATTCAGCCTGCTGCTGTGCCTTGGCCTGGGCGCTCTGCTGTTGCAGGGTCAGTTGCTCCTGCTGCATCCGCGCCAGGTTGTTGCGG
Organism: Pseudomonas sp. 43(2021); assembly: GCF_017490805.1. Classification (NCBI taxonomy): domain Bacteria; kingdom Pseudomonadati; phylum Pseudomonadota; class Gammaproteobacteria; order Pseudomonadales; family Pseudomonadaceae; genus Pseudomonas; species Pseudomonas sp. 43(2021). The sequence goes on along the minus strand of NZ_JAFGYJ010000016.1, from coordinate 75,482 downwards.
TAGTCGGCCAGTTCCTGCTGGCGCTTCTGCTCGCCATACAGTTGCACAGCTTGGCTGCCTGCCTGACCGAGGGCCTGGGAACCGGAACCTTGCCGGCCCTGGCTGAGCAACTGCAGACCCAGCACCATGCGCGGGTCTTGCATCAGGTTGCCGATGCTCTCGGCGGAAAAGAGGTCTGCGAAAGCCATTTCTCCTGTCGCTCCCCTGACGCATGGTCAGGAATCAATGGATGGTGAATCCGCCCTGGTCGCGTTCTTCCAAGGCAATGAGCTGCATCAGCACAAGTTCACGTTCCAGGCCGCGCAGAATCTTGTCGCAGCTTTCCTCATACAGCTGTACGAGGCCCATGAAGGTTTCGAGCGGCAGGCCGCCGACAGTGGGCGCGGGCGGCGTGGCGAAGGCTTCGGCGAAGTTCATGGTCGTGGCTCCTGTTTGACGGCTTGCCGGATGGCCGCCTGTTGGTCTAGGTCGAAATCGTCGGGGCCGAGCTGGGGCACAGCGGTGTAGCCGCCCTGGTCGTTGTCCACCAGACGGTGCGGGCGCTTCGTGGCGTGGCGGTTGCGTGGCGGTGCGGTGCGGCCAGCCAAGGCCAGGCGCAAACGGACTTCCGCTTCGGAAAGGTGCGCGGTCTGGTCGAAGGCGAACGCGGCCAGGTCTTCCAGGGTGAAAGCATGCTGTGGCTTGCCAGGGCGGCCGGTATGCACAGGTGCGGCATGTGGCAGCTCGGGGTGGTGGCAAAGGGCGCTAGGGGTAATAGCCAGAAGATCAGCCAGTTGCTGGCTGGTGACTGCGGCTGTTGCGCTGGTAGTTGGCTGGAAGTTCATCGGCGCATCCCCCCGGATGTTTCGCTGAGTACATTCAAACTAATATCTAATGGTTGTCTATACAATAACTTTCCGACGAGCGGTATGATTCTTGCATATAGTCCTTGCGGCGTAAAAAGTTGCGGGTGAACAATGGGTTAGAATTACCGGGAGATTTTATCCCGGTACCGTTTCGTTTATTTAAATTAAGGGTTGGCACAACTTATTGATTGGGTGGCGGAATTTTAAGTTGCGTTTAAATTTTGCGTTTGCGAGTTGCACAGGTTTAAGTGGTTGGGGCTTGGATTTCCAGCTACAAAAAATTTTTCGGCGCAGGTGATGGGGCTTGGATTTTTGGAAAATCCTGTTGGGGTTTCACGCCTGTATTAGCGTATTACGCGAGATGCAAAGGACGCACCACCCGGCGTACGGTCGCATTCTCAGCCCGTCACCCCCCTTTTCCAGGCGACCCCCACCCCCTGCCGGCATCCGCGCCCTGGCGACGACGCCCGTTGTCGACGCCCCTGTGCCGCTCCCTCTAATTTACACAATACCATTCTGTTAACTAGCCAACCCTCATGGCTGTTGACTTCAAGCAAAAGCGGGCGCATCCTGACCATCAAGAAACATTGTGTTAACTAGCGAAGCCAGCAAACTCAAGGGGTGAGCCATGCAACTCGTTGAAGCGGTGAAGACGCAAGCGAACATCGATCTGGTCCAGCGCAAGCTGACCCTCAACGCCCGGGGCAACACGCTGTACGCGGACGTCTGGAAGTTCGGGATCAACACGGCGCTGCGCATCAGCGACCTGCTGGAAATCACGCTGCAGGAGGCACAGACGGGGCAGCTGAGGGTGGTGGAGGGCAAGACCGGCAAGCCACGCACCATCAAGCTGAATGAGCCGGCTATGGCCATCGTGAAGGCCAGGTCAAAGCCTGGAGCGGTGTACCTGTTCGAAGTGGACAGCAACCGCGCCAAGGGCAAGCCAGTGAGCCGTGTGGCCGTGGCTAAGGCGTTCAAGGCCGTGGGTGATGAGCTGGGCATTGCGCTGGGCACCCACAGCATGCGCAAAACACGGGGGTGGATGATGCACAAGGCAGGCAAGTCCATCGAGCTGATCTGCAAGGTGCTGAACCACAGCAGCCCGGCCGTGACCATGGCCTACATCGGGCTTACTGCACAGGATGTGGCAGACACCTACGACCAGTTCGAACTGTGATCGTTGATCGTGGTTCTCGGGGCCATGGATGGCCGCCAATGATGGCACCGCTATCGGGAGTGTAGTTGGGCAGCGGCGGAGTGTAGTTAGGACCTAACTACAGGCAAAACAGCTCTAGCACAAGGGTTTGAGCACAGGTGTAGTTAGCGTAGCTAGGTTTTACCCTATTTTGCTGGCAATACCTGTATAACCCTGTAGTAGCTATAGGGTTATTACTCTTCCTCTAATTCATGTAAAAACCTAACTACATAACTACAGCAGGACTCAAATACCTGTGCTAGACGCCCCAAGCCTGTAGTTACCTTTTCCGAAACATGCCTACATACCTAACTACCTAACTACACGCTGTGCCATCATGCCGAAGACCCAAGAATCCCGATAAAACCGCCCCACCCTACCCGCCTACAACCCCGTAAGCGAAGCCTCGGCCTGCGCCCTGGAAACGCCGTGCACGACCTCGAACCACAGGTCTTCCACATACGCCGCCCACTTCTCCATCGCCTCCCGCCGCTGCGGCAGCAGGTGCGCCCTGGCGTAGGTATCACCCAATGTCCCTGGCATCCTGTGCCCTAGGCACAGCTCCAGGACGATAGCCTCGATACCCAGCTTTTCGTGAGCCAGGCTGCGGAACGTCGACCGGAACCCGTGTGAAGTCAGCTCGCCCTTTTCATATCCCAGCGCCCGAATCCCGTTGAGCATCGTGGTAGAACAGATGGACTTGCCGGCACCACGGGTAGAAGCAAACACCCAGCCTGTCGCCACTCTTGGCTTGGCAATGCCCCCGAAGGGTGACGGCACAGTTGCAGCCGCCGCCTGTGCTCGATGCTCCCGGATCATGGCGAGCATGCTGATAGCCCGGTCGGGTAGCGGCACGACATGCTGCTTGCCGGTCTTGGGCACCGTGTAGCGCCATTCGGCCTCGCCCGTATTGATGTCCTCCCAGCGCATCTTCGCTAGCTCACTGGGTCGTACAGGCAATAGAACCAGCATCCACAGCGCCCAGGTGGTCGGGCTGCCAGCTGGGGCCTGCTGTTCGAGGCGACGCAAGAATTCCTTGAGGTCGTCTGGACGCTCAATAGCTGCGTGGTGGACGGTCTTGCGTTTTCGGATCAGCCCCTTGCCCCGCCGCGCCGCCACGTTGTCGTCGATCAGCTCCGCCTCCACCGCGTAGTCCAGCACGGCGCGTATGGTGACAAGCGCGTGATTGGCGGCTGCAGGGTGCTGACCAAGATCGACCAAGACCTTCTTTACATGACGGTACTGCACCAGATGGACCGGCAGCGCACCCAGCGCAGGTAGTACGTGGAGGTCCAGCGTACTGCGATAGTTCAGCAGCGTCTTGTGAGCCAGGTCGCCCCTGCTCGCCAACCACTCGCTGCACACCTTTTCGAACGTCTCGCCCTTCTGTGCAAGCTCGGCTGCGATCCGCGCATCCCTCATGTCCTTCGGCTTGTGCCCCTCGGCAACCCAGGTGCGGGCCTCCTGCCCCAGCTCACAGGCTCTGGCATGGCTGATGTCGGGGAACCCGCCGATGGTGTAGGTGCCTTCGACGCCATGAAGCCGGTATTTGAGGAACCAGACTTTTGAGGCCTTTTTCACATGCAAGTACATGCCAGGAATCGACCCCGAGGGGTACTTGCCCGGCTTGTCGAGACTGCGGGCGGCGGCGTCGCTGTTGGCGCGGGGTTTCTCTGGCGATGGCTGTCCTGACACTGGGGGTATCCGCTGCGGCTTGGGGGTACGATTCGCCTGGATCATACCACCAGAAATCGCTATATACACTCCCCAATAGTGGGGGTATAGTGAAGCCAAATCAGGACAAAAGCACCGTAAATGCTGGGCCTGACAGATGGTCACTGAGAGTTAGGCGAATAACAATCCTTCCGTAGCAAGGCAAAACACACCATGGCACAAGCAGACATCATCTACACCCCGGACCCGGACGCCGAGTCGATTTCCTCCGACGTCGCCGAATACAACGGCGTGCTGGTCACCACGCAGATCCCGACCCACGCCGATGGCAGCCTGGAGCTGGGCGGCATCGTCGAGCAGAGCGAGTGCACCCTGCAGGCGCTGAAAGTGGCGCTGGAGAAGGCCGGCAGCGGCATGGACCGCGTGCTGCACCTGACCATCTACCTGACCGACATGGCTGACCGCGCTGCGTTCAACGAGGTGTACCAGCGCTTCTTCAGCAAGCCCTGGCCGGTACGCGCCGCCGTGGGTGTGGCTGCACTGGCATTCGAAGGCATGCGCGTGGAAGTCACGGCAATGGCCGCCAAGCGCTGATTCACCCTGTCAGGTCCAACCTGATGGGAGCGGCCTGTGGGAGCGGCCTTGTGTCGCGAAAGGGCCGCAAAGCGGCCCCAATGATCTTGCGGTGGATCCAAGCCCCTGGGGGCGCTACGCCCCCCTTTTCGCGACGCAAGGCCGCTCCCACCGTTGCCCGTGCCCCACAATATTCCTGCATCCTGCACCTCTCGGCACCCCGATGATGCCGCCAGCCCGTTTCGTCGCTACAATGCCCGCCTAAACCGTGACAGCCCGAACCTATAACGACATGTCCCTTCCAAAGAATCACCTGGAACTGCTCAGCCCTGCCCGTGACGTGACCATCGCCCGTGAAGCGATCCTGCACGGCGCAGACGCCATCTACATCGGTGGCCCGAGCTTCGGCGCGCGCCATAACGCCTGCAACGAAGTCAGCGATATCGCCGAGCTGGTCAAGTTCGCCCATCGCTACCATGCACGCGTGTTCACCACCATCAACACCATCCTCCACGACAATGAACTGGAGCCTGCGCGCAAGCTCATCCACCAGTTGTACGACGCCGGTGTCGATGCGCTGATCGTGCAGGACCTGGGGGTGATGGAACTGGACATCCCGCCGATCGAGCTGCACGCCAGCACCCAGACCGACATCCGCACACTGGCGCGAGCCAAGTTCCTCGACCAGGCCGGCTTCTCCCAGCTGGTACTGGCCCGTGAGCTGAACCTGCAGCAAATCCGTGCAATCGCCGCCGAAACCGACGCCGCCATCGAGTTCTTCATCCACGGTGCGCTGTGCGTGGCCTTCTCCGGCCAGTGCAACATCTCCCATGCGCAGACCGGCCGCAGCGCCAACCGTGGCGACTGCTCGCAAGCCTGCCGCCTGCCCTACACCCTGAAGGATGACCAAGGCCGCGTGGTCGCGTTCGAGAAGCACCTGCTGTCGATGAAGGACAACAACCAGACCGCCAACCTGGCTGACCTGGTCGATGCCGGCGTGCGCTCGTTCAAGATCGAAGGCCGCTACAAGGACGTGGGCTACGTGAAGAACATCACCGCCCATTACCGCAAGGAACTCGACGCCATCCTCGAAGGCCGCCCGGAGCTGGCCCGCGCCTCCAGCGGCCGCACCGAGCACTTTTTCGTGCCCGACCCGGACAAGACGTTCCACCGCGGCAGCACCGACTACTTCGTCACCGACCGCAAGGTCGACATCGGAGCCTTCGACTCGCCAACCTTCACCGGCCTGCCGGTGGGTGTGGTGGAAAAGGTCGGCAAGCGTGACATGCAAGTCGTCACCGAGGTGCCACTGACCAACGGCGACGGGCTCAATGTGCTGGTCAAGCGTGAAGTGGTGGGCTTCCGTGCCAACATCGCCGAACCGCGTGGCGAGTTCGAGGAAGACGGCGAGAAGCGCTACCGCTACCGCGTCGAGCCCAACGAAATGCCCGAAGGCTTGCACAAGCTGCGGCCCAACCACCCGTTGTCGCGCAACCTCGACCACAACTGGCAGCAGGCCCTGCAACGCACCTCGGCCGAACGCCGCGTCGGCGTGCAATGGCACGCGGTACTGCGCGAGCAACGCCTGGTGCTGACTGTCACCAGCGAGGAAGGCGTGAGCGCGCAAGTGGCACTGGACGGCCCGTTCGGCCCGGCCAACAAGCCGCAGCAGGCGCTGGACCAGCTGCACGACCTGCTCGGCCAGCTGGGTACCACCATGTACCACGCCGACAGCATCGAGCTGGACGCTCCGCAGGCGTACTTCATCCCCAACTCGCAGCTCAAGGCCCTGCGCCGCGAAGCCGTCGAGGCGCTGACTGAAGCACGGGTGCAGGCGCACCCGCGTGGCGGGCGCAAGGCCGAGACCACCCCACCGCCGGTATACCCCGAGTCGCACCTGTCGTTCCTGGCCAACGTCTACAACCAGAAGGCCCGCGACTTCTACCACCGCCACGGCGTGCAGCTGATCGACGCGGCCTACGAGGCCCATGAAGAGCACGGCGAAGTGCCGGTGATGATCACCAAGCATTGCCTGCGCTTTTCCTTCAACCTGTGCCCCAAGCAAGCCAAGGGCGTGACCGGCGTGCGCACCAAGGTGGCGCCGATGCAGCTGATCCAGGGTGATGAAGTGCTGACCCTGAAGTTCGACTGCAAACCGTGCGAAATGCATGTGATCGGCAAGATGAAAAGCCACATCATCGACCTGCCGACCCCGGGCAGCGCGGTGGCCCAGGTGGTGGGGCACATCAGCCCGGAAGACCTGCTGAAGACCATTCCCCGCGGGCCGCATTGATCGGTAGCCTGTAGGGGCCTCTTCGCGGGCATGCCCGCTCCCACAGGAACTGCGCGTACCTGTGGGAGCGGGTTTACCCGCGAACACCGGCGTAGCCGGTGCCATCCACTGCTCAGCGCATCTGATGCTTGTGCAGCAACCGATAGAAAGTCGGCCGCGATATGCCCAGCACCTTCGCCGCCACGCTCAGGTTGTCACTGTGCCGGCTAAGGACATCGCACAACGCCTGGCGCTCGGCCCGGTGCTTGTACTCCTCCAGCGTGCCCAGCGGATGCTGCACCTGGTCAAGGGTCTGCAACCCCAGGTCCTGCGCCTCGATTTGCCGGCCTTCGGCCAGCACCAGCCCGCGCCGTACCCGGTTGGCCAACTCGCGGACATTGCCCGGCCAGTCATGCCGGCCCATGGCCGCCAGGGCATGGTCGCTGAACGAACGGGGTCGGCGCCCGGTTTCCAGGCTGTAAAAATGGGCAAAATGACTGGCCAGCATCGACAGGTCGCCATGCCGGTCGCGCAAAGGCGCGGTCACTACCTGCAACACGTTCAGGCGGTAGTACAGGTCTTCGCGAAAGCGCCCTTGCTCGATGGCCCTTTCCAGGTCTACGTGGGTAGCCGCCAATACCCGCACATCCACCGGGATCGGCTGGCTGCCGCCCACCCGCTCAATGTGTTTTTCCTGCAGAAAGCGCAGCAGGTTGGCCTGCAACTCCAGCGGCAGGTCGCCGATTTCATCGAGGAACAACGTGCCACCATGGGCCGCTTCGATGCGCCCGGCTTTGCGCTGATGAGCACCGGTGAAGGCGCCCTTCTCATGGCCGAACAGTTCGGACTGGATCAGGTGCTCGGGGATCGCCCCACAGTTGATGGCAATGAACGGTTGCTCGCTGCGCTGCGACTGACGGTGCAGGGTACGCGCCACCAGTTCCTTGCCGGTACCACTTTCACCGCAGATCAGCACCGGCGATTCGGTGGGCGCCAGCTTGCCCAGCAGCTTGCGCAGCTCACGGATCGGGCGGCTTTCGCCGAGCAGTTCGTGGCTCGCTTCATCCACCCTCGCCGCCCCTTTGCCACGCAGGCGTGCCATGCCGAACGCCCGGCCCAAGGTGACCTGCACGCGGGAAACGTCGAACGGCAGGGTGTGGAAGTCGAAGAACCATTCGCAAACAAAATCGCCGACAGCCGGCATGCGCAGCTGTTCGGCACTGAGCACGGCAATCCATTCGGTATTACTGCGCTTGATCAAGTCCTTGACCCCGTCCGGGCGCCTCAGGTGCGACGCCTGCAAGCGCAACAGGCCCACATCGCAAGGATGATCCAGCGCGGCACCGAGCATGCAGCTGTCCACATCCCAGCCTGCGCTACGCAAACCAGGCAACAAACGGTGACAGTCATCGCAGGGGTCGACAATGAGCAAACGGCGTTGGACGGCAGGCTGCTGCATGACCAATCCTTGGCGCCAGTTTTAGGTTTCTTGAAATAAAACAGTAAGTTGTGGCGCCCGATTAACAGTAGCAACGAATTTGACGGTTCCCAGTACCGTCTGTCTGCCGAATCATTTTTTTACAATACGTGACGGGAATTTTCGCACTTTATCGACATCACATGGCGGCGTGGGCCAGAACGGATTCGACCCTGCAAAAATTTTTTACAACCAATGTGTGACTTGCCCCCGGACAACGAGCATCAGTACACATAACCCCGCGCTGCACTTCGCGATAACCGAGGCGACTTTGAAGCAACGCGGACTCACTTCGATGTTTGGGACCATAGAGAGACCGAACCATGAATGCCCCGCTCCGTGTCAACGAAGCACTGCTGATTGCCGACCACGCCTTCGAACCTTTCCAGTGCGTAGCCTGGGATGCACCCAACGGTACTGGTGAACTGAGCCTGGCAGTGATCGACCGGACCAGCACCCGCATCGGCAGCAAGCAAGTGTCCTCGCGTATTTACTCCGACCCGGCCCAGTGGGCCAGCCTGATCGAGGAAGTGCGCGCCGAACTGTGCGAAAAAGGTTACGACCTGCAACCGTGGTCGATGCCGAAATAATATCGGCTGGCAAACCAAGTGCGTGCGCAGCCACGCACTTGTACAACTTCCGGGTTGCTGTTCTGGCAACTTTCCTAATTGCGACATAGTGTCGCATCGATACTTTTCAATCCATCAGCCTGAACTGTTGCAGGTGCTGGTAATCGGCCTGTAGTTGTTGCGCCAGGCGCTGCGCACGGCCCAGGCGCACCGGCGCCAGTTCCATATCCACCAGCAACGTGGCACACGGCATCGGCTGCACGGCGTTCCAGTGCTGCAGGCGACCGTCGGTAAACACCAGACAGCGCAGCGCCTCTTCGGGGTGGGCCCGTTGCCGCGCCAGTAACCAGTGCCGAGCCTGTTCCAGTGCAGCGATCAACGGGGTTCCGCCACCGGCCCCCAAGGCTTGCAGCCAAGGTTGCAAAGCGGCCGAGGCCTTCAGGCCGTGGCGCTGCCACTGCGGCGTGCGCCCACTGGCGGTAAGCAGGGCCAGCCGGGCACGCTGGCGGTAGGCCTGGTCGAACAGCGCCGCCAGCAGCCCTTTGGTTTGCGCCAACGCCTGGTGGCGGCGGGTCGAGGCCGAAGCATCGACGATGACCAACCACAGTTCTGCGGGCCTGGCCTGGCGTTGCTGCCAGCACAGGTCCTGGCGCTGGCGTGGCCGGCCTTTGAGCAGGGTCGGCAGCCAGGCCACCCGACCGGCCGCGGCACTGCGCGCCCGGCCCCGGCTGGCGCCGTACTGCTCACCTGTGCCTGCTTTGGCATCCGCCCCTTTGGCAGGTGGCTGGGGGATGCTCAGGGCTTTTTTGCCCAGTTCGGCACCTCACGGCGGGCGCCGCTGGCCACCGGTTGCGCTGGCATTGCGCCCCAGTCACCCTGGCCACCCTGTTCGCCAGGGTTACCTGCGCCTTGCTGACCGGGCTGCTGCTCAGGCTGCGGCGGCGCGGAAGGCGGGTTGGCCTGGGGCGTAACGCGGCGGCGATGGCGCAAGGCGAACTCGGCCACTGCATCGACATCGGCTTCTTCGATGGCCGCGCCGCCGCGCCAGGCACAGTGCGCGCGTGCGGCGCGCAGCCAGACCAGGTCGGCGCGCAGGCCGTCGACCCCGGCGGCGTAGCAGCGTTCGGTGATCCAGGCCAGCGCCTGGTCGTCCAGGGCAATGCCGGCCAGGGCGTGGCGCGCCGCCTGGCAGCGCTCGCGCAATTGCGCCTGGGCCTCGGCCCATTGCGCGCAGAAGGCCTGCGGATCACTGTCAAACGCGAGGCGGCGGCGAATGATCTGCTGACGCGCCTCAGGCTCGGGCAAGCCTTCAAGCGCCACATTCAGGCCAAAGCGATCGAGCAGCTGTGGGCGCAACTCGCCCTCCTCCGGGTTCATGGTGCCGATCAGCACGAAACGGGCACTGTGCCGGTGCGAGATGCCATCACGCTCGACGCGGTTGGTGCCACTGGCGGCCACGTCGAGCAACAGGTCTACCAAGGTGTCAGGCAGCAGATTGACTTCATCGACATACAACACGCCACCATCGGCCTGGGCCAGCACACCCGGGGAAAACTGCGCCTTGCCCTGCCCCAGCGCGGCATCCAGGTCGAGGGTGCCGACCAACCGTTCTTCGCTGGCGCCCAGTGGCAGGGTGACGAATGGTCCCTCACCGAGCAGGTCAGCCAGGCCTCGGGCCAGGGTACTCTTGGCCATGCCGCGCGGCCCCTCGATCAGCACGCCGCCGATCTTCGGGTCGATGGCGGTCAGGCACAGCGCCAGTTTCAAGTCGTCCGCACCAACCACGGCGGCCAGCGGAAATTGCACGGGTTCACTCATTTCAAGCCTGTTCCTCGCCGTCGAGCAGTTGTTCCTCAAGGGCTTCGCGGTACTCGCCCGGCGCCTGCCACAGGCCGCGCTGCTGGGCCTCCAGCAAACGCTCGGTAAGGTCGCGCAGGGCCTCGGGGTTGTGCTCGCGCATGAAATCGCGGGTCGCCGGGTCGAGCACGTAGGCATCGGCCAGCGCCTGGTAATGATGGTCGTCGATCAGTTGCGTGGTGGCGTCGAAGGCGAACAGGTTGTCGACTGTCGCCGCCATCTCGAAGGCGCCTTTGTAGCCATGGCGCTTGACCCCGTCGATCCACTTCGGGTTCAACGCCCGGGCACGGATGACCCGGTTCAACTCTTCCTTGAGGGTACGGATGCGCGGCCGGTCGGCCTGGCTGTGGTCGCCGTGGTAGCTGGCCACTGCCGCACCGGACAAGGTTTCCGATGCCGCCAGCATGCCACCCTGGAACTGGTAATAGTCGTTGGAATCGAGCAGGTCGTGCTCGTGGTTGTCCTGGTTCTGCAGCACCGCCTGCACCTTGGCCAGGCGCTGGGCGAACTGGGCGCGTGCCGGGGTACCGTCGTCGCTGGCGCCGTAGGCATAGCCACCGTGGTTGAGGTAAACCTCGGCCAGGTCGTCGCGGCTGTGCCACAGGCGCCCGTCGATGGCGTTCTGCACTCCGGCACCGTAGGCCCCGGGCTTGGCACCGAACACCCGCCAGCCGGCCTGGCGCGCAGCCTGCTCGGCGTCAACGCCCTGCGCCTGCAGCGCGGCGCGCTCGCTACGCACGCGGGCGGCCAAGGGGTTGAGGTCATCGGGTTCGTCCAGCGCGGCCACCGCCTGCACTGCCGCATCGAACAGGCGGATGAGGTTGCCGAAGGCATCACGGAAAAAGCCGGAAACGCGCAAGGTCACGTCCACCCGCGGGCGGTCGAGCAGGCTGAGCGGCAAGATTTCGAAGTCGTCGACCCGCTGGCTGCCGGTGGCCCACACCGGTCGCACGCCCATCAGCGCCATGGCCTGGGCGATGTCATCGCCGCCGGTACGCATGGTTGCCGTGCCCCACACCGACAGGCCGAGCTGGCGCAGGTGATCACCGTGGTCCTGCAGGTGGCGCTCGAGGATCAGGTTGGCCGAGGCGAAGCCCAGGCGCCAGGCGGTGGTGGTGGGCAGGTTGCGCACGTCCACGGTGTAGAAATTGCGACCGGTGGGCAGCACGTCCAGGCGCCCACGGCTGGGCGCGCCACTGGGACCGGCGGGCACGAAACGCCCGGCCAGCGCCGCCAGCAGGCCATGCATTTCAGCGCTGCCGCAGGCGTCCAGGCTGGGGGCCACCGCTTCGCGCAGCGCCTGCACCACGTCGTGTACCGGCTGCCATTCGCTCAGGGCCGGTAACTGGGCGGTTCCGCCCAGCGCCTGGTCGATCACCTGCAGCGCCAACAGCTCGAGGCGTTCGCGGGTATCGCCACAGGTGCGCCAGGGCTCGCTGCTCATGGCCTGCAACTGCTCAGGGCGTGCGCCCTGCCATGGCTGGCCAAGTTCGCAATCGAGCGGGTCAAAGCCCGGCACCAGCGCCTTGGCCAGGGCCCGCAGCAGGCTGGCATTGCCGCCGCGACCGTCGCCGCGCTCGACCCGCAACAGCGCCAGCAAGGTATCCAGGCGCAGCCGGCCCTCAGGCGATTGGCCGAACACATGCAGGCCATCGCGAATCTGCGATTCCTTCAAGTCACACAGGTAGGTATCCAGACGCGGCAGCCACACGGCGGCATCGTCCAGTTGGCCTTCCAGCTGCAGTTCGCGGTCGATGTGGTTGGCCTTGACCAGCTCGAGAATGTCGCGTTGCAACTCGCGGGCCCGCCGCGGGTCGAGCAGCTGTGCTTCGTAGAACTCGTCGGCCAATTGCTCCAGGTGGCGCAACGGGCCATAGGTTTCGGCACGGGTGAGCGGCGGCATCAGGTGGTCGATGATCACCGCCTGGGTGCGGCGCTTGGCCTGGGCACCCTCGCCCGGGTCGTTGACGATGAACGGGTAGATGTTCGGCAACGGGCCGAGCAAGGCGTCCGGCCAGCACTGCGCCGACAACCCGACGCCCTTGCCGGGCAGCCATTCGAGGTTGCCGTGCTTGCCGACGTGGATCACCGCGTCGGCGGCAAAGGCATGGCGCAACCAGAAGTGAAACGCCAGGTAACCGTGCGGCGGCACCAGGTCGGGGTCGTGGTACACCGCGCTGGGATCCACCTGGTAACCCCGCGCCGGCTGGATGCCGACGAAGGTCAAGCCAAAGCGCAGGCCGGCCACCATCAGCCGGCCACTGCGGTACATCGGGTCCTGCTGCGGCGGCCCCCAGCGCTCCAGCACCGCCTGGCGGTTGGCCTCGGGCAGGCGCTCGAAGGCGGCCTGGTAGTCGGCCAGGCTCAGGCTCTGCGCGCAGGGGCGCAGGTCCAGCTGGTCGAGGTCGTTGGTCACGCCGCCGAGCAACTGGTGGATCAGTTGCGTGCCGCTGCCCGGCAAGTCGGCCAGCGGGTAGCCTTCGGCCTGCAGGGCCTTGAGGATGTTCAGCGCGGCCGCCGGCGTGTCCAGGCCAACGCCGTTGCCTATGCGGCCATCCCGGGTCGGGTAGTTGGCCAGCACCAAGGCCACGCGCTTCTGGGCATTCGGCAGGCGCGCCAGCTCGACCCAGCGACGGGCCAGCTCGGCGACAAAGTCCATGCGTTCGGGGTGAGCGCGGTAGCAGACCACGTCGGACTGGCTGCGCTCGCTGCGCCAGGCCATGTCCTTGAAGCTGATCGGGCGGGTGATGATGCGCCCGTCCAGTTCGGGCAAGGCAATGTGCATGGCCAGGTCACGCGCCCCCAGGCCCTGCTCGCTGGCCTCCCAGCCGGGCTGGTTGTCTTGCGCGCAGATGGCCTGCAGCACCGGAATGTCGCGACGGAACGGGCGCAGGTTGGGGCGTTCGGGGCTGGACAGGGCAAAGCCGGTGGTGTTGACCAGCACCTCGGCACCCACCTCGTCCAGCCAGCCTTCGACCTGCTCCAGGCAGGCACTTTCCTTGAGGCTGGCCACGGCGATCGGCAACGGGTTGAGCCCGGCGGCCTGCAGGCGCTGGCAGAACACGTCGATGAACGCGGTGTTGGCCGCCTGCAAGTGCGAGCGATAGAACAGCAGCGGCGCCACCGGTTGCTCGGCGTGCCACTGCGGGTACCAGTCCTCCAGCGTGGCGCTGCCCTTGGCCGGGTGATACACGGCGGTGCGCGGCAAAGGCTGCGGCTCGTCCCAGGCATAGTCGCGGCCCAGCCACTGGCTGGCCAGACAGTTGAACAGGTTGATGGCGTTGGCCTTGCCGCCCTGGCGCAGGTAATGCCAGAGGCGCTCGGCCTGCTCGCCGCTGACGCTGCCCAGGCTGGTCAGCTCCGGGTCCGGGCGGTCGTCGCCCGGTACCAGGATCAGCTGCACGCCACGGCCGGCCAGCTCGACCAGCTGCTCGACGCCATAGCGCCAGTAGCCGACGCCACCGTGCAGCGACACCAGGATGACCTTGGCATGGCGCAGCACCTGGTCGACGTACAGGTCGACCGAGGCATGGTTCTGTACCTGCATCGGGTTGGCCAGGCGCAGGCTGGGGTAATCCTCGGGCAATTGCTCGGCAGTATCGGCGAGCAATGCCAGGTGCGAATCGCCGCTGCAGAGAATCACCAGCTCGGCGGGTGTCTGGCCGAGGTCGGCAATGCTGTCATCCGGCACGAAGCCGCCGGGCTGGGTCCGCAGCAGGTGCACGGGTCAGGCGCCCAGGGCCTGGCGCAGGCGCGCTTCCAGCTGGACAGCGTCGAGGTCCTGGCCGATCAGCACCAGGCGAGTGATGCGCGGCTCGTCGGCGCGCCAGGCGCGGTCGAAGTGCTTGTCGAAACGGGTGCCCACGCCTTGCACCAGCAGGCGCATCGGCTTGCCCGGGATGGCAGCGAAACCTTTGGCGCGCAGGATGCCGAACTCCACTACCAGCTGGGTCAGAGCGTCGAGCAGCAGGCTTTCGTCAGCTTCGGGCAGGTCGATGGAGATCGAATCGAAGGCGTCGTGGTCATGATCGTCATGGTCATCGTCGTCATGGTGCGAATCGTGGTGGGTACGGCGGCCATCGATGTGCGCCTCGGATTCGGCGCCTACGCCCAACAGCACTTCCAGCGGCAGCTTGCCGCTGCTGGCCTCGATCACCTTGACTGCCGGCGGCAGTTCTTCGGCCACTTCGGCGCGGACCTTGGCCAGGCCTTCGGCGTCGATCAGGTCGGCCTTGTTCAGCACCACCAGGTCAGCGCTGGCCAGCTGGTCGGCGAACAGTTCGTGCAGCGGCGATTCGTGGTCCAGGTTAGGGTCGAGCTTGCGCTGGGCATCGACCTGGTCCGGGTAGGCGGCGAAGGTGCCGGCTGCCACGGCCGGGCTGTCGACCACCGTGATCACCGCGTCGACGGTGCAGGCATTGCGGATTTCCGGCCACTGGAAGGCTTGTACCAGCGGTTTGGGCAGGGCCAGGCCGCTGGTTTCGATGAGGATATGGTCCAGGTCGCCACGGCGTGCCACCAGCTCGCGCATCACCGGGAAGAACTCTTCCTGCACGGTGCAGCACAGGCAGCCGTTGGCCAGCTCGTAGACGCGACCGCTGGCTTCTTCCTCGGTGCAACCGATGCTGCACTGCTTGAGGATTTCGCCGTCGATGCCCAGTTCGCCGAACTCGTTGACGATCACCGCAATGCGGCGGCCCTGGGCGTTGTCGAGCATGTGGCGCAGCAAGGTAGTCTTGCCCGAGCCGAGGAAGCCGGTGACGATGGTGACGGGGAGCTTGGCCAGTGTTTTCATGTCGCATTGCCCTTGGCAGATTGGCGCGGGCATGCAGGACGACAGCCGCAGGCCAGGCCGGCCGGGCTTGTTCGCCACCGGATCACCCCGCCCGGTTGAAAGTCGAAAACGTGACGAGGCAGGTCTCCTGGCTCGCACCGTTCCATGTGCCCGCTGGTGCAGCAGGCTGGCGGGATGACGCCTTCCCGCGCGCGGGCGCAGTGGCTGTGTCGATCCGTTGTCGGTGCTTACAGTTGCGGGGGCAGCCGCGGCTTGTACCGCGTTCCCGTCTTAGCTTCGGCCTGGCCGAAGAACCTCGAACTGGCAAGGCTACGCAGTGGCTGGCGGGTGGTCAACCATTGCTGCTGGTGCTTGCCTCGATATGTTCAGCGCCTGGAAGACCTCCGCCGGCAGGAGTTTCGTGACTGGCCGTTCCCGATCCGCCACGGATGTATTATGGTGGCGTGGTGCGCATATAACAGCAGCCCGAGCGATCGGGCACTTGCAAGACAATGAGGGTGTCATGAGCAACGAAAGCATTAATTGGGACAAGCTGGGTTTCGACTACATCAAGACCGACAAACGCTACCTGTCCGTATGGCGCAATGGCGAGTGGGACAAGGGCACCCTGACCGAAGACAACGTACTGCACATCAGTGAAGGCTCCACCGCCCTGCACTATGGCCAGCAGTGCTTCGAGGGCCTGAAGGCCTACCGTTGCAAGGACGGTTCGATCAACCTGTTCCGCCCGGACCAGAACGCTGCCCGCATGCAGCGCAGCTGCGCCCGCCTGCTGATGCCGCAGGTGCCGACCGATGTGTTCATCGAGGCATGCAAGCAAGTGGTCAAGGCCAACGAGAAGTTCGTGCCACCGCACGGCAAAGGCGCCCTCTACCTGCGTCCGTTCGTGATCGGCACCGGTGACAACATTGGCGTGCGCACCGCCCCCGAGTTCATCTTCTCGATCTTCGCCATCCCGGTTGGCTCGTACTTCAAGGGCGGCATGAAGCCGCACAACTTCCAGATCTCCAGCTTCGACCGCGCCGCCCCGCAAGGCACCGGTGCGGCCAAGGTCGGTGGCAACTACGCGGCCAGCCTGCAGCCGGGCGCTGAAGCGAAGAAAGCCAACTTCGCCGACGCCATCTACCTCGACCCGCTGACCCACACCAAGATCGAGGAAGTCGGTTCGGCAAACTTCTTCGGCATCACCGCCAACAACGAGTTCGTCACCCCGAAATCGGCCTCGGTGCTGCCAGGCATCACCCGCCTGTCGCTGATGGAACTGGCGCAATCGCGCCTGGGCCTGACCGTGATCGAAGGCGATGTGGAAATCAACAAGCTGGACCGTTTCGTCGAAGCCGGCGCCTGCGGTACCGCTGCGGTGATCACCCCGATCGGCGGCATCGAGTACAACGGCAAGCTGCACGTGTTCCACGACCTGGAAAAGGTCGGCCCGGTTACCCAGAAGCTCTACAACGAGCTGACCGGTATCCAGAGCGGTGATGTGGAAGCACCGGCAGGCTGGATCGTCAAGGTCGCCTGAGGCGCTTTAGCGGTTTGAAAAACGGGGCATGCCAGCAATGGCATGCCCCGTTTTTCATTGGTTGACGCCGGCACCATTGTGGGAGCGGCCTTGTGTTGCGAAAGGGCTGCAGAGCAGCCCCAGACATTTATGCAACTGCGCTGAATTCCTAGGGCCGCTTTGCGGCCCTTTCGCAACACAAGGCCGCTCCCACAATGGGGCCTGCATCGGCAAAACATTTATGCAAGGCGGCACTGCATCAGCAGGTGCCGGGCTTTGTCGAAGGCCCAGTTGTACAGCACGGTGTAAGGCAAGATGATCACGAAGAAGCCCAACTCCACCATGAACGCCTGCAGCAACGAAATCTCCAGCATCCACGCCGCCACCGGCAGGCACCACACCACCAGCCCGGCCTCGAAGCCCAGGCCGTGCACAAAGCGTGCGCTAGCCCTCCAGTGTATGCGCTCGACCCGCACGTAGCGGTCGACCAGCGCGTTGTAGACCTTGTTCCACAGCATGGCGATGACCGACAGGGTCACCGCCAGCGCCCCCGCCGTCGCCAGTGACTTGCCCATGATCCAGGACAACAGCGGCGCACACAGCAGCACGGCGAACACTTCATAACCGACGGCGTGAACCAGGCGTTCGGTGAAAGACACGTTTTTCATTGCAAATTCCATCCATTGCGTGAGACGTGCTTCCTATTTTCTTTGACAGAACCGATACTCGCGAAATAGCTACCATCGGTTTTATCAATAGCATGCGCTACTCACCCGAAGCTCTGGTCGCCTTTGTCGAAGCCGCATCGCTGGGTTCGTTTTCCGCTGCGGCGCGCAAGCTGCGCAAAAGCCAGTCCACTATCAGCATTGCCATCGCCAATTTCGAGGCCGATGTGGGTTGCCCGCTGTTCGACCGTGGCGGCCGCCACCCCTCGCTGAACGAGGCTGGGCGGCAGGTGCTGAGCCATGTCGAGGCGATCCTCGATGCCAGCGCCCGGCTCGATGCCCTGGCGGTGCGCCTGGCAGAAAATGTCGAGGCACTGGTCTCGGTGGTGATGTCGGACAGCTACAGCGTGACCTTCCAGGGCGCGGTGATGGCCCGCTTCGCCCAGCACTATCCGCATACCGAACTGCGCTGCGGCCCGTCGGAAGATGCCGATGTGATCGAGCTGATCCAGCAGGGCCTGGCACACATCGGCATTCTTGCCACGCAACCCAGCTACCCCGCAGACGTTGCCGTGGCGCGCTTGCCCGAGCAGGCCGAGTTTGGCGTGTACGTGGCCAGCGGGCATTCATTGGCAGCTTTGCCTCAGGTGCAGATGCAGCACCTGGAGAGCGTACGGCAGCTGTATATCAAGACCTATGCCCCCAGCCTGCACCAAGGTCGCGGCCAGGCCTGGTCGGCACCGGATTACCTCACCCTGCTGGAGTTCGCCGTGCGCGGGTTCGGCTGGGCCGAACTGCCCAGGGCGCTGGTGGCACGGTTTGGCAGTGGGCTGGTGGAGTTGCAGGTGGCCGGGTACCCGCGACGGGTTGACATGGACGTGGCCTGGTCGAGCCGGCGCGCGCTCGGGCCAGCCGGGCAGTGGCTGGTGCGGCAGATGTTGGGGCGGTAGGCTTCTTTCAATTTCACGATTCTGGGGTGCGAGTGGAGCTACCGCATCCGCGCGAGCGGCACGCGCCGCGTTTGCAAAAGCTGCGGGACGAACTGCTGGCGGAACTGACCGGGCCCTGATCATATGGCGGTCAGACAAGGAATCTCGTTCTTCCAGGTAACACCGGGAATCTTTCAGCACCTTGTCGCTGAAGTCCTGACCGAACTCGATCAAATAGGTCAGCCCAATACAATGAAAAGTTCCCATACTTCATTCATACTGACCCTGCTTAAAAAACACCTACATCGATGTATCAGACAGTAGCTGTGAGCTAGGGAGCCTGTATGACTGGTTGGTTTGAACTGAGCACAAGCAGTAATGGACAATACCGGTTTGTTCTGAAAGCAGGTAACGGTGAGACTATTCTCACCAGCGAGCTGTATACGAGCCGGCAGGCAGCGGATAATGGAATCGCGTCCGTTCAGGCCAACAGCCCGCTGGCTGAGCGTTATGAAGAGCGAGTCTCCACTAACGGGAAAGTTTATTTCAACCTGAAAGCCGCCAATCACCAAGTCATTGGCACCAGCCAAATGTACGCAAGCACACAGGCACGTGCTGTCGGTATTGCTTCGGTGAAAACCAACGGCCCTTCGAAAACCGTAAAAGATCTCACCTGAGAGAACCCGTTCGAGCCAGGCCGATATGGCTTGGCTCGCGGGCATGCTCCTGGAACTGTACATAACTCATTGAATTAGCAGGGACCCTGTGGGAGCGACTCTAGCCGCGAACATCGGCGCAGCCGGTGCCGTGCACTGCAGACGCACCAAAAGCGTTTCGCATTGAGCATGCAGGGTCAATCCCCCGCCGCCACATCCACCACCTTCCAGCTGTCATCCGGGTCAAAGCGTTTCATCTCCTTGGCCAGTTTGTCCCCGTGCGGCCCGAGGTCTTTCTCGAACACCTCGCCGTCATGGCTGATCATGAAGCTCATCACCCCGGTGTCATCGTACTTGGCCGGCCAGGCAACCATGGCGAAGCCGCGGCTCATCTGGTTGCCGATCAGGTAGCTATAAGCACCGCCGGGGGCAGATGGGCCTTGAGCATCGAGGATGCGGAAGTGATAGCCATACCAGGCGTCGCCGACCATGTCCTGGCCGAACAGCGGGCCCAGCGGGCTGACCTGGCCGTCGCCGTCGTCATCCCAGTACAGCCCGTCATGCTTGCCGGGCTCGCTGAAGATCTTCTGCGCGTATTCCAGCGCACCGTTGCCATTGTGGTCCTGGGTGGCGTAGTCCATCTGCGCATCGTGGTAGGCCAGCATCGACTGCATGGCACCCAGCTCGTTGCGGCCAATGCGCCGGGCGCGGATTTCGGCGCTGCCGGCCTTGAGGTCGAAACGCCAACCCTGGTTGCCTCTGGTCAACGGTATGGGCAACGTCCAGTGATCACTGCCCACCGCGAGAATGGCCTTGCTCGCCCCCGACATGTCGATGCTGTGCTGCGCACGATACTGTTCCAGGAACGTGTCCACGTCACTGCGTTGCACACCTCCACGCGGTATGTAGGTACGCCAGTCATCGCCCAGCAACTGGGCCAGGCGGGCTTCATCAGGCTTCTCTTGGCCCAGCGCCGCAACAAAGGCGTCCACGGCCTTCTCCGGCGTCGGGAAGGCTTCCTGCGCAGCGGCCTGGGTCGACCAGGCCATACCGGCTGCGAGTACCAGTGCCGCAATCGATTGACGGTTCATCGACGGCCACCTCCCCCGCGGCGTGCGGGCGCACTGGGCCGGGAAATCTGGTGACCGGCAGCACGCGATGCGCTCGGGCGCTGGGCGAACGACTGGCTGGTACGGCCGCGGCTGGCCTGCGCGCTGGTGCGCGAGGGTGAACGCACACCGTCGAAGGCATTGTTACGCGCCCGGCCAGCGGTATTGGAAGGCCGGTTTTGCGCCAGCTGCCGCCCCTGGCCTTCGCCTTGCCTGCGTTGATTCACCTGGTTGTTCTGCTGCCGTGCCTGGGTATGGCGGGTTTCCTGTCGGCGGTCGGTTGCCCTCGGGCTGTCGCTGCGGGGCTGCATGCGGTTGCCGACCGAATTACCCGCCTGCGCTTCGCGCATCTGCTGGCGTGCCTGCCGGTTGCTGGTGGCCGGCCGTTCGATGCCGGCCCGATCCATCGACGCCCTGGCCTTGTCCCGCGCCTGGGCGCGCTGGGCGTCGTCACCGCGGAAGGCAGTACGCTGGGTGGCTCCGTCCAGCTGGCGGCCGTACTGTTGGCGGCTACGGGAGTCGCGGTACGGCACGCCGTCGCGGTTGGCGGCGTTGTGCTGCCATTTGTTCTGGTTGTTGGTGATGCGGTTGTTGCCGTTGATGTTGTTGTAGCGGTTGACGTCGATGTCGATGTCGTTGTTGCCCCAGTCACAGTCGCCCCACAGCGAGGCGACGATTGCCACGCCGGTACCGAAGGCGAGGCCCGCCACCAGCGCAGAACCAGGGTAGTACATGGGCGGTGGCGGATAATACGCCGGCGGCGAGGCCGGGTAGGCCCAGGTGCCGTAGGTGGTGGTCGGGTTGTAGCTGGGCACGTACACCACCTGCGGGTCGGCCGGCTCGATGATGATGGTGGTGGGCGGGCTGCTGGCAGTGACCACCTGGGTGCTGCTGCCGCTGGAGGCCGGTGCTGGTGCGGGCGCAGTCTGCACGGTCACGTTCTGGTACTGGTTGCTCTGCAGGTTGCCGGCGGCCTGGGCCTGGTGACGCAGGCGCTGCACACCGCCCATGACGTCGTCGGGCTGCGCGAGGAAGGCGTCGCCCAGGCGCTGTACCCAGACCGGGTCCTGACCCAGGGTTGCCAGCACCTGCGGGAAGGCCACCAGCGCTTGTACGCTCGGGTCCCAGGGCTGGCTCGCCACCTTCTTGACGGCATCGTCGCCGGAGGCCTTGGGGTTGGCCTTGGACCAGGTCACCGCTTCGCTCACCTGCCCCGGATAAGTCGAGGCCATCAATACCTGGGCCAGCAGCGCATCAGGGTACAGCGCGATGGGCGCGAGCATCTGGTCCAGTTGCTCCTGGGTGAACACCGGGTCCTTGGCTACGACCGTGTCGGCTTGTGGTGCCGGGTCGGGGGCAGGTACGTCTTCTGCCAGCACCAGGCCGGGCATAGCGCTCAGATACAGGACCGCCGACAGGACCGCTGACAATGGCATGCGCATCGCTTCTCCCCATGAGGTCAGAGCACGTGGGTTAAGGGTAGCAACGGCACTGCTTTTGGCCAGATGCGGGGGCCAAACTGTTCGCGCTCTAAGGGTGGGGGTGGTTGCTGCTTTTGAATCTATACCGGGACTGGGCTGACATCTGTAATTGACTGTACCGGCCCTTTCGCGGGCACGAGGCCATATTCAAAAAGGAGCCCATCCCGATGAACACGCCCCGCCTCATCGCCGTCATCATGCTCGCCGCGCTCTGCACCTCGGCCTGGGCGGCCACCGACCGCGCCGAACGGCGCCGCGAGGCCCGTGATGTACGGCAGGAAACCCGCCAGGACGCGCGGCAGACCAAACAGGACTGCCGCCACGCCGACCAGCAAAGCAACGCCGGCTGCCGGCAGGACAAACGCCACACCAAGCAGCAAGGCCGTGAGCGCGCCCGCGACATAAAATACTGAGCGGGCGATGCTCAGCCGCCCAGGGCGATGATCGCCATGATCAGCGCCGCCCCGACCGCTGCCAGGACCACGCCGGTCAACAGGGTGCGGCCACCGGAATAGCGTGCCAGCAACCAGCCCGCAAGGAAGAGCATGGCCAGGGCGACCAGGTTCGACACGCGAATGGCCGTACCGGTGGTCTCGATCAGCAGGAATGGAATGACCATCGGGAAGGTTGCCAATACCACCAACAGGAAAGTGGCCAGGGCTGCCTTGAGATCATCCAGCCCCAGGCGTAACGGCAGCGGGCGGGCAGCATCACGCAGCATCCGCCCGCGCAGCATCTCCAGGCCGTCTTCATCCAGTGCCAGGCCGATGCGCTCTGGCAGCGCATCGGCAATCAGCCTGCGCCCCTGGCTGGCTTCACCGGCTTGCAGGCGGGCCAACAGGGTCCGGCTACGGGTGCGCTCGGTCCAGGTACGCAGTAAATAGATGACCGCATCGGCCAGGCCCCAGGCCAGGTTGCAGCCGAACGCGGCGATCAGCATCAGCCGGGCATCTTCGCGCCCGGCCGTGGCCACGCTCAACGAGCCAATGAAGGTCATCGCCATCAACAGGCCGAAGATGACTTCGGTGATACGGTCGATCGGTTCCAGTACGCCCCATTTGCGCGGTTGCTCGGCTTGCCCCATCGCACCCTCCCGGTTCCCCTGGAACCATCGATAGTCACTATCGAGAATGGCAATTTCTGCCGAACCACATGGCCGAATAACCTAGCTCCATCGACTCGCCGCTCACGACCCCGGCCCCTGGAGCTACCTGATGAACACCTTGGCCCGCCAGCTGTCCGCCACCCTTGCCGTTTTTGCCATCGCCATCATCAGCGGCTGTGCCAGCCACCCCGAACTGCGCCCCTACACCGCCGAAGAAACCCGTCAACTGCAACTGGAAGCGCTGCAACGCCGCGGCCTGTCGCTGGACGACTATGAGCAGCAACGGCGGGTGATCCAGCGTGCCGGCAACCTGCCTGTGGTGACCGAAGCCACCGACGCTGACCGTTCGACCAGAGGCTGAGTGAATCGCCAGCGGATGCCTCCCGTAACGGGCTACGAGGTGAGGTTGATCCATTATAGTCAGCCATACACTGCGGGCCTCGACAGCCATGCCCTGCCACGTTCCTCACCCCTTCAACGGCGCGGCGCCAGTGCCAGGGCGATACCGCCCAGCACCACCACGCACGCCACCAGCAAGCGCAGCGACAATGGCTCACCGATCAGGCCAACCCCGCCCAACGCCGCAATCACCGGGACGCTTAGCTGCAGGGTCGCCGCCTGCTGCGCACTGACCTGCCTGACCACGCCGTACCACACGGCATAGCCCGCACCCGAGGCCAGCACGCCGGAGCCCAACGCATACAGCAAACCGGGCGGAGTCAGGTGCAAGCCGGCCCCCAGCAACAGCATAGGTACCAGCAGCACCAGGCAAGGCAGGCTCCGTGCGAAATTGCCGGCAGTATCGGCCAGCGGCCTGGGTGAGCCTTTGCCCAGCAGTGTGTAAACGCCCCAGGCCACGCCGGACAGGGCCATCAGCAAAGCACTGGCAAAGGGTGGCGCCGAGGTACCGGGCAACAGCAGCACCAGCAGGCCGGCAAAGGCGATCAGCATGCCCAGCAGCATCCGCGCGGTGATGCGTTCGCCCTTGTACCAGGCGAAGCCGAACATGGTGATCTGCACCGCACCGAACAGCAGCAACGCACCCGCGCCCGCGCCCAGCTGCAGGTAGGCCGCAGAAAACAGGAACGCGTACAGGAACAGGGCCAGGCCGCCCCGCCAGCTGCCCCCCATGGCGAGCGCAGGTTTGCGCAGGCGGAGCAACAGCAGCAGGAACAGTGCACCACTGGCCAGGCGCACCACGGTGAAGGATGCCGGATCGATGGCCCCATCCTTCAGCGCCAGCCGGCAGAACACCGAATTGGCAGCGAAGGCCACCAGGCTGAAAAGTGCAGGCCACACCCAGGCCCGGGTCTTGCGGTCAGCGAGCGTGGTGGTGCCGGTGCTCATGGTGTGGTCACCTCTGAGATCAATTGTTGTTATAGCGGCCATGCTGCTAGGGCCAGCACCGATATACAACACTGTGTTTAGCTGGCGCCACCACCGAATCGCCTACATCTACAGCGCTGCTACCGCCTCGATCTCCACCAGCATGCCGTCCAGCGCCAGCCGGGGTACCGGTATCAGCGTGCAGGTCGGTTTCATGGACGAGCCCCAGGCCTTGTCAGCCTCGATTACCCACTCACGCAGGCGCGTTTCGGAATGCTCGACGATCAGCAGGGTCAGCTTGAACACCTGGGCCAGGCTGGCGCCTTTCGAGGCCAAGGCAATCTCCAGGTTGGCCAGCGCCTGGCGCGCCTGCTCGGCGAACAGCGGCGACAGTTGCCCGTTGCGGTTCTCCCCGCCCTGACCGGCGATGAACAGCAGGCGGCTGTCAGCATGAACTTCGGCGACATGGGAATAGGCATTGCCGCTGGGGTCGTACAGGCCTTCGGGGTTGCTCAGCTGGAACGCGGTTGAATGACTCACGGTAAGCCCTCGATCAGTTGAAAGAACGACGGAGTATCGGACCTTGAGTTAACTTGAGGTCAAGCGCGAAAGAGACGGCTAACGCGAAGCGCGGCACCGCAGTGTAGGACGTTTCGCACAGCGCACTGGCTTTCGTGAACCACGCGTCTGTATGCGCAGTGGCCATCAGGCGCTAGATTGCAAGGCCCGGCATGGAGGCCTGCATGCAACAAGGAAAACACCATGAGCAAACATGAATTTCTACTCGCCTACACCATCAAGCCACGCGACCCGCAGCGGGACGAATACGATGCGGCACAGGCGCGCCAGCATCTGCGCGAGAACATCGGGCTGGACACCGTGGAACACATCGAAACCACCCTGCTCGGGCTGGTGGAACTCGCCGCCATTTCAAAGTCTGACAAGGCCCTCGAAGCCGAGAGGCTTGTCCGTGATCGCATCCACGAGGAGCTCAAGGGCCTGCGGGTATTGTCGAAAGTGAAGTTCTACGGCTGCCTGATGGTGGATGGGCTGGGGCCAGCAATCCGCTTCGACATTGCCTAGCGTATGAGCGGCATCAGGCCCACAGCCTGATGCCGCACACCGTCATTTTTCCTGCAGTACCGCCCTGCCCTTCACCGCGCGAGGCCCGCGCCAGGCCCAGAACAGCAAGCCGGGGAATGGCGCGTAGACCACGAAGACGATCCACAGCATCTTGCGCTCGGCGCGCCGGTCACTGCCGATGATGTGCCAGATGGCCCAGATTTCCAGCAGGACCACAAAGGCCGCGATGACGATCCAGATCGTTCCGATTTCCATGAGCGCTCTCCCATTTGGCATGTAATGGGTTGGGTTGCAGAGGCTGCCGAGGGTTCAGATTGATTTGGCTGATCGTACGGCTCCAAGGTATGCGCTCCCACAGGTTGCGCACATGAGTGCCATCTCCACAGGACGCAACGCAGGGGCTTCACTCAATGCTGTGGTGCATTCTCCAGCGCCGCCTTCAACGCCGGCGCATCGGCAAACGCTCGCTGGCTCACCAGCTTGCCCTGCTCCAGTTGCAACCACTGCACCTGGCCATCCTGCCCGGGATAACGGCTGGCCACCCGCCCTTCACGGTCAAGCAGCACCCGGTAGTTGTAATCGCGCATGGCGGGGATGGCGAACAGCTTGCTGATCAGTGCCGGCATGCGCTGGATGTCGGCAACAAACACCGCATCGCGCGCTTCCAGGTAACCCTTGGGCTGTTCGGCCAGTGCCGCCTTCACCAGCTTGGCACCGTCCATGTCGCGCGCCACCAGCAGAATGTGTGTACCGGCGTCGAGGCTGTAGGCCTGGTCGTACTGGTCCAGCAGCGTCCACGGGGCGAGCTTGTCGCCGGGTTCCAGGGCACTGGCCAGCAATGGCATCAGACAAAGCAACAGGGCAGCGGCGTATTTCATCAGGGGCATCCTCAGTGACGGGAGCATCAGCATAGCGGCAACGTGCCAAGCCAGACAGGTTGCCTGAATACGACCTGGAATACGACATGGCCACCCGGGAGATTGTCTTTCCCCCGACCTACCGCCACACTCTCCAGGCCAGCCAGGAAGCGGAGTCCAGAGTGCCCACGCCACGCCAGTTCAGCAAGAAGACCAGCACCAGCAACATGCTGCGGCTGAAGTCCACCAGCGCCAATGCCCAGGCCCCCTATCGGGTCGATTTCGTATTGCTCGAACACTTTTCGATGGCCAGCTTCACCGTGGCCATGGACGTACTGGTCACGGCCAACCTGCTGCGCGCCGACAGCTTCCAGTTCACCCCGCTGTCGCTCGAAGGCGACCGCGTGCTCAGCGACCTGGGGTTGGAGCTGGTAGCCACCGAGTTGTCCGCCGAGGCGCTGAAGGAGCTGGACCTGCTGGTGATCTGTGGCGGCTTGCGCACGCCCTTGAAGTACCCGGAGCTTGACCGGCTGCTGGACGATTGCGCGGCCCACGGCATGGCCCTGGGAGGGTTGTGGAATGGCGCGTGGTTCCTCGGCCGCGCCGGGGTGCTGGACGACTATGGCTGCAGTATCCACCCCGAGCAGCGCGCCAGCCTGTCCGAGCGCAGCCCGCAAACGCGGATCACCCCGGCCAGCTTCACCCTCGACCGCGACCGCCTCAGCGCCGCCAGCCCCAATGGCGCCATGGAGCTGATGCTCGGCCTGGTGCGCCGGCTGTATGGCGACGGCCTGGCCGAAGGCGTCGAGGAGATCCTGTCATTCTCCGGTGCCCGCTACCGCCAGGTCGGCCCGGGCGCGAAGAAGTCCATGAGCCTGCACCTGCGCACCATCGTCGAGCTGATGGAGAACAACCTCGAGGAAACCCTCAGCCTCGACCAACTGGCCGCCTACAGCGGGCGCTCGCGCCGGCAGATCGACCGCCTGTTCCAGGCTCAGCTGGGTACTTCGCCGCGACGCTACTACATGGAGTTACGCATTACCAAAAGCCGCCGCCTGCTGCAGTATTCCGACCTGTCGGTGATGGAAGTGGCAGTGGCCTGCGGGTTTGTTTCGGTGTCGCACTTCAGCAAATGCTATGCGGCGTACTTTGGCTACCCGCCGTCGCGTGAGCAGCGCCTGGGTGAGTGAGGTTCAAGGCTTGTTGAGGTGTCGCCTGGGCCGGCCCTTTCGCGGGTAAACCCGCTCCCGCAGGTACTGTGCGAATCTTTGGGACAGCGGTGATCCTGTGGGAGCGGGTTTACCCGCGAAGAGGCCAGCCAGGCACTGGAAAACCTTCAGGGGCGGCGCTCGATCTGGATGTACCGCAGCACAGCATCACAAATCATGACCTTGTGACGCAGCTTGACCTGCTCATCGGACAGGTCGATCTGGAAGATCTCGCCAAAGGTGTGGCGGTTCGACACCCGGTAGAAGCAGAACGCGCTCATCAGCATGTGCAGGTCGATGACCTCGATACCGGCGCGGAACACACCTTCCTGTACACCGCGACGCAGGGTATTGCCCAAGGCCTCGAGCACCAGGCTGCTCATTTCGCGAATGGCCGGCGACTGCTTGACGTACTCGCCATAGTGGATGTTTTCGGTGCAGATGATCCGCACGAAATCGACGTTGCGGTCGTGGTGATCGAAGGTGAACTCCACCAGCCGGCGAATCGCCTGCTCGGCCGGCAGCGACTCCAGGTCCAGGCTTTGCTCGGTCTTGCGGATATCGCCGTACAGCTTGACCAGGCACTCGCAGTACAGCTGCTCCTTGCTGCCGAAGTAGTAGTAGATCATGCGCTTGGAGGTGGCGGTGCGCTCGGCGATGGCGTCGACGCGGGCACCAGCCAGCCCTTGCTGGACGAACTCGTGGATGGCGGCCTGGAGGATGTCCTCGCGCGTTTTCTCGGGGTTGTTCTTGCGCGTCTTGCGCCCCCCTTCGGTTTCAGGCTGGCCGAGGCTGACTACGGAATCACTCATACCCACTCACAGGCTGTTTATTGGAATACGGGGATTATCCGCGAGCGCGGCCATGCAGGGAAGCGCGCTGTTGGTCGGGTAGCCATCACCCACGGCTGCTGGGGGGCATGCCTTTGGCTGGGTTGGCGCGGTCAGCCAGCGGGCACTGATTGCCGGCGCCACCCGCGCCATCAGCGTGGAACTCGTGGCCACGCTGGTGGCTGTACTGGTCGGTGCCTTGCTTCCCGATGAAACCGTGAGCCTGTTGCAGGCCGCCGGATGCCTGGTAATCCTGCTTGGCTGCATGCTGGTACTGGGCCTGCTGCCCACACGCAAACGGCGCCTGCCCAACTGAACGCAGGGGGCAATCGCCTTTGGGCGACGGCCCTGATAAAACAAAAGGATATAAAAATAACAAAATAGTCTAACAAACATGCATATTAAAAATTGAAAGCCAAACGCCACCTCCTTAGTCTGGGCACATCGTTTTCCAGCCGATTCAAGGAGCAATACCCATGTCCGCCCGTGCCTTCTCCCCCCTGCGCCGTCTGTTGATCGGCGGCTTGCTGGCCAGTGTCGCCAGCACCCTGCTGCCCTGGTCCCAAGCCCTGGCCGACGAAGCCAAGACCCTGCGCATCGGCTACCAGAAATTCAACAGTATCAACATCCTCAAGGGCAGCGGCGCCCTGGAGAAGGCACTGGCGCCGCAAGGCGTGAAAGTCAGCTGGCACGAGTTCGCCGCCGGCCCGCAACTACTCGAAGCCCTGAGCACCGGCGCCATCGACCTCGGCCATGCTGCCGATGCACCCTCGGTGTTCGCCCAGGCCGCGGGCAAGCCGGTGGTGTACCTGGCCGCCGAGCAACCCTACCCACGCGGCATCGGCCTGGTGGTGCGCGAGCAGGATCACCTGAGCAGCGTGCAAGACCTCAAGGGTAAGCGCGTGGCCACCGGCCGCGGCTGGAACGCCCAGTACCTGCTGGCCGTTGCCCTGGAACAGGCCGGCCTCAGCTACCGGGACATCACCCCGGCCTACGTCAACAACGCCGCCGATGCCGTGGCGGCACTGCAATCGGGCAGCGTCCAGGCCGTGACCCTGTGGGACCCGTTCCTCGCCGCCGCAGAAAGCCAGCCGGGCCTGAAGAACCTGCGCGACGGTAGCGGCTTGTCCAACAACCGCACCTTCTACCTGTCCACCGCCAGCTTCGCCGACCAGCACCGCGCGTTGCTGAAGATCTTCTTTGCCGAACTGGGCAAGGTCAGCCAGTGGGCCAATGCCAAGCCTGCGGAAGTCGCCGCGCTGCTGGCCCCGCAATTGGGGATCAATGCCAACGTACTGCAAGTGGCCAGCGAACGACGCAACTACAACGCCGTGGCCATTACCCCGCAGATCGTTGCCGAGCAACAGAAACTGGCCGATACCTTCCAGGACCTGGGCCTGATTCCACGCAAGCTGCAGGTGGCCGACGCGGTCTACCCGGCTTCCGTCTTGCCTTGAGCGGAGCGCCCCCATGCCCCGCCCGATCCGCTTCAACGCCTTCAGCATGAACGCCGCCAGCCACCAGTCCCCCGGCCTGTGGCGCCACCCGCGCAACACCAGCGTGGCCTTCAACCGCCTGGGTTACTGGACCGACCTGGCCCGCCTGCTCGAACGCGGCCTGTTCGACGCCCTGTTCATCGCCGATGTGCTGGGCATCTACGACGTCTACCAGGGCGGCCCCGAAGCCGCCCTGCGCGGTGGCGTGCAGGTACCGGTCAACGACCCGCTGCTGCTGGTACCAGCCATGGCCGGGGTTACCGAGCACCTGGGCTTCGGCGTCACTTTCTCGCTCACCTACGAACACCCCTATCCGTTCGCCCGGCGCATGTCCACGCTCGACCACCTGAGCAATGGCCGGGTCGGCTGGAACATCGTCACCGGCTACCTTGACAGCGCCGCGCGCAACCTGGGCCTGGCGCACCAGCTGGGCCACGACCAGCGCTATGACCTGGCCGAGGAATACCTGCAGGTGCTTTACAAACTGTGGGAGAAAAGCTGGGACGACGACGCTGTGTTGCTGGAGCGTGACAGCGGGCGCTACATCGAACCCGCCCGGGTGCACCCCATCAACCATGTGGGCGAGCACTTCCAGGTGCCAGGCATGCACCTGTGCCAACCTTCGCCACAACGCACGCCGGTGCTGTTCCAGGCAGGTGCTTCGGCACGCGGCCAGCAGTTCGCGGCGCGACATGCCGAATGCGTGTTCATCAGCGGGCCGACGCCCACCGTACTGCGCCGCTACGCCGACGGCATCCGCGCGGCCAGCGAGGCGGCCGGGCGTGGCCGGGACGAGGTGCTGATCTACGCCCAGGCACTGTTGATTGTCGCCCCCACCCGGGAGGCGGCCGAGGCGCGCTTCGCCGAATACCGCCGCTATGTCGACCTGGACGCTGCCCTGGCGCTACTGTCAGGCTGGACCGGCATCGACTTTGCCAACCTCGACCCCGATGCGCCCATCGAATACGTCGAGAACGATGCCGGTCGCGCAGCCCTGGCAGCCTTCACCGCTGCCGACCCGAACCGCCGCTGGACCGTGCGCGAAGCCGCCGAGTTCGTCGGCCTGGGCGGCCGTGGCCCGGTGCTGGTGGGTGCTGCCAGCGAGGTGGCCGACCAGCTGGAAAGCTGGCTGGACCAGACCGGCATCGATGGCTTCAACCTGACCTACGCGGTGCAACCGGACGACCTGGCCCAGGTGGTCGAGCTGCTGGTGCCCGAACTGCAACGCCGTGGCCGCTACCCGCTGAGCTATGCCGACGGCACCTTGCGCCACAAGCTGTTCGGCCAGGGCGACCGCTTGCAGGAAGGGCACGTTGGCCGCCAGGTTCGCATTCAGCCAGCAAATACCGGGTATTCCAACATTTAATTTGTAGATGGCGCGCGCTCGACCCTATTCTGTCGCCACATCCCCTGCGCCGCACCGGCCGGTGCGGTTCACGGCATGGGGAGAGAACAACAAGTCGAGATCGTCCATGTCGAACCATTCGTACTTCGCCCCCCACGGTGGGCACCCGGCTCAGACCGAGCTGCTGACTGACCGTGCCATGTTCACCGAAGCCTATGCCGTCATCCCCAAGGGCGTGATGCGTGACATCGTCACCAGCCACCTGCCGTTCTGGGACAAGATGCGCATGTGGGTCATCGCCCGCCCGCTGACCGGCTTTGCCGAAACCTTCTCCCAGTACATCGTCGAAGTGGCTCCGGAAGGCGGCAGCGAGCGCCCTGAGCTGGACCCGAACGCCGAAGCCGTGGTGTTCATCGTCGAAGGCGAACTGGACATCACCGTCGAAGGCAAGCACCACACCCTGGTACCGGGCGGCTACGCCTTCCTGGCCCCGGGCGCCGAGTGGAGCCTGCGCAACAACAGCAAGTCCAACGTCACCTTCCACTGGCTGCGCAAGCACTACCAGAAGGTCGAAGGCCTGGACGTTCCCGAGTCGTTCGTTACCCACCGTGACAACGCCACCGTCATCGAGATGCCGGGCACCGAAGGCCGCTGGGTCACCACCCGCTTCGTCGACATGGCCGACATGCGCCACGACATGCACGTGAACATCGTCACCTTCCAGCCGGGCGGGGTGATCCCGTTCGCCGAGACCCACGTGATGGAACACGGCCTGTACGTACTGGAAGGCAAGGCGGTGTACCGCCTGAACCAGGACTGGGTCGAAGTGGAAGCCGGCGACTTCATGTGGCTGCGCGCCTTCTGCCCGCAAGCCTGCTACGCCGGCGGCCCAGGCAAGTTCAGCTACCTGCTGTACAAGGACGTGAACCGTCACGTGCACCTGACGCTGAACCCTAAGCGTTGATGCATTGGGGGGCGCTTTGCGCCCCTTTCGCGACACAAGGCCGCGCCCACAAAAGTACGGTGTATGCCGAACCCTGTGGGAGCGGCCTTGTGTCGCGAAAGGGCTGCAAAGCAGCCCCAGTAGCCGCATACTGAAAATCCTGCCACCCGCGCGGTACCAGCCATGAACCGCTGCCTGCTGCTCGCCGCCCTGCTGCTCTGTCCCCCCGCCCCAGCCGCCGATGACTGGAACCTGGCCTACGACCGCGAAGGCATCCGCGTGTACCTGAGTGGCGTGGCCGACTCGCCCTACCAGCAATTCCGTGGTGTCAGCACCATGAAAGCCAGCATTCGTACGCTCACCGACCTGCAGGAAAACCTGCGGGTGGCCTGCAAGTGGCTGTACGCCTGCGCCGAGATGCGCTTGCTGGATGTGCAAGGCGAAAACACCTGGGTGTACCTGACCACCAACCTGCCGTGGCCGACGATGCCGCGGGACATCGTGCTGAAGGTCACGACCGAACGCCTGGACGACGGCACGCTGCTGCGCCACCTGAGCGCCGAGCCCGGCAGGATCCCCAAGGTAAAGGGACTGATCCGGGTACAGCAGCTCAGCGGCGAGTGGCGGATGAAACCACTGGGGGAGCGCAAGACCGAAGTGACCTACCAACTGCAGGCCGACCCTGCCGGAGATGTGCCGGGGTGGCTGGCCAACCGGTTTGTGGTGGATGCGCCAGTGGTGACGTTGCGTACCTTGCGGGCGGTGGCCGAGCGCCAGCCCTAGAGGGTATTGAAATGCCTGCGCCGGCCCGCGTTCCACCGCAAGTGAAAGTTTGCGCAATGCACCTGCCAGAAGGCTTGCCCCAGCGGTCACATCTTGTAGGTCGAGAGCAGGATACTGGTCTCGGTGTTTTCGATGTGCGGTATCGAGCGGATGGCGTTCAACGCCCGGTCGAAGGCCTCCAGGGTGTCTGCACGCAGCTCTGCCATCAGGTCCCAGCGGCCATTGGTGCTATGGATGGCCACCACGTTGGGATGCCCGCGCAGCGCGTGCTTGACCTCTGCGGCGTGGTGGCCGCTGATGCCGATGCTGGTGATTGCCCGCACGCCCTGCTCCAGCGCATCGGCGCGCAGGCGTACCGTGTAGCCGATGATCACGCCCTGCTCTTCGAGCCGGGTGATGCGGTTTTGCACGGTTGCCCTGGCCACCTTGAGCTTCTTCGCCAGGGTCAGCACGGGGATGCGCGCGTTGTCGCGCAACAGCGCAATCAATTCCCGATCGATAGTATCCATGGATGCCTGCCAGATAATCAGATTGCCATGCTTGGGTGACAAATTGTCTAGAAAGCTGATGAAACTGGCAACCTGCTCTCTTCATCTTGACGCAGCCTGTCATCAGAATGCTCACGTCACTCCAACAATCTCAGGCGTTCGTCCTCCAGGTCAGCGGGGTGACGGCGCAATAACAAGGTGCAAGAGCATGACGTATTTCATTGATGTTCCAACCATGTCGGACCTGGTACATGACATTGGCGTAGCGCCGTTCATTGGCGAACTGGCCGCAGCCATTCGTGAAGATTACAAACGCTGGCAGGAGTTTGATAAATCCGCACGTGTTGCCAGCCATTCGGAAGTCGGCGTGATCGAACTGATGCCGGTCGCCGACAACAGCCGCTACGCCTTCAAATACGTCAACGGCCACCCGGCCAACACCGCCCGCGACCTGCATACGGTGATGGCCTTCGGCGTGCTGGCCGATGTCGACACCGGCTACCCGGTGTTGCTGTCCGAACTGACCATCGCCACCGCGCTGCGCACCGCAGCCACCTCGCTGATGGCAGCCCAGGCGCTGGCCCGGCCAAACTCACGCAGGATGGCGCTGATCGGCAACGGCGCGCAAAGCGAATTCCAGGCACTGGCCTTCCACAAGCACCTGGGCATCGAAGAAATCGTCGCCTACGACACCGACCCGCTCGCCACCGCCAAGCTGATCGCCAACCTCAAGGAGTACAGCAGCCTCACCATCCGCCGCGCCAGCTCGGTGGCAGAAGCGGTGAAAGGCGTGGACATCATCACCACGGTGACCGCCGACAAGGCCTACGCCACCATCATCACCCCCGACATGCTCGAACCCGGCATGCACCTGAATGCCGTGGGTGGCGACTGCCCGGGCAAGACCGAGTTGCATGCCGATGTGCTGCGCAACGCCCGGGTGTTCGTCGAGTACGAGCCGCAAACCCGCATCGAAGGTGACATCCAGCAGTTGCCGGCGGACTTCCCGGTGGTCGACCTGTGGCGCGTGCTGCGCGGTGAAGCCGAGGGCCGCCAGAGCGACAACCAGGTCACCGTGTTCGACTCGGTGGGCTTCGCCCTGGAAGACTACACCGTACTACGGTACGTACTACAGCAAGCCGAAAAACGTGGCATGGGTAGCAAGATCGACCTGGTGCCATGGGTGGAAGATGACCCGAAAGACCTGTTCAGCCATACCCGCGGCCGCGCTGCCAAGAGCCGCATCCGACGCGTTGCCTGACCCTGCACACGCCGATCTGCGATGGGCCGCCAAGCGGCCCCAACCCCGTCAGATCCCGCCGCCTGCAAGCAATTGCGTCATCACCTCGGCCAGCGCCTTGACCATCACATCCGCCGTCGGCCGGTGGACAATGACGATTTCATAGCTGTCTACCTCCGGCAGCCCCTGTTCGGCCCCCAGTACCCGGTGCTCGCCAGTGGCCGCCCGTGGCGGCAGCAGGCTGACGCCCATGCCATCGGCGACTGCAGCCTGGATACCGCTGAGGCTGGAGCTGGTGAAGCTGATACGCCAGCGCCGGCCGATGCCTTCGATGGCCGTTATCATGTCGTCGCGGTACAGGCCACGAGGCGGGAACGTCACCAGCGGGATCGGGTCCAGCTCGAAGGCGGGCGTGCGCGCACTGTCGATCCACTGCAGGCGCTCGGGCCAGCAGGCCACACCTTCGCGGCTGTTGCGCCGCTGCTTGAGCAACACCAGGTCGAGCTCACCGTTGTCGTAGGCCTGGCTGAGGTCGCGGCACAGGCCGCTGGTCACTTCCAGCTTCACCTGCGGGTGCAGCCGACTGAACGCCGACAGCGCATTGGTGGTACGCCCGCCCACGAAGTCCTCGGGCACGCCAAGGCGCACGGTCACGCCAACCATCGCCCCGGCCAAGGCTTCGAGCATCTGGTCGTTGAGGGCCAGCATGTGCCGGGCATAGCCGAGCAGGGTCTGCCCGGCATCGGTCGGCAGCACATCGCGATTGCCACGCACCAGCAGGCGGTGGCCAACCATATCCTCAAGGCGGCGCACCTTCTGGCTGATGGTCGATTGAGTGGAGTGCAGACGGGCTGCAGCCGTGGTGAAGCTGCCGCAGTCAGCCACCACGACAATGGCGCGCAACAGGTCGAGGTCGAACAGGGCCCTATTCGATTTCACGCTGATGGACATCTTGGTATTCGACTTCTGAATGACAAGACTGACTTCTATCACGCCACCTGCTGCACCGCAATGCGCCGGCTAGTCGCCGAGTGCCACGCCTTCGCGCCGGGGGTCGGCACCGCCCGACCAGCCCTCGCCACTGCGCTGGATGATCTGCATGCCACTGGTCATGGTCATCGGCGTCACCTCATGCCCCCAGGCCGCCAACTGCCGGATCAGCGCCGGGCTGGCCAACCCCGCCTCTACTTCGGTGCCGGCATTGCGGCTGCCGAAGTTGGGCAGGCCAGCGGCCTGCTGCGGATCAAGCTGCCAGTCCAGCAGGCCGATCAGTGCCTTGTTCACGTAGCCGATGATCTGCGAACCGCCGGGCGAGCCAAGGCTGGCCACCAGCTCGCCGGAAGCTCGCGAGAACACCAGGGTCGGTGCCATTGCCGACAGCGGCCGCTTGCCCGGTTGCACCCGGTTGGCCACGGGCTTGCCCTGCTCCTGGGGGATGAACGAGAAGTCGGTCAGGTGGTTGTTGAGCAAAAAGCCCTTGACCATCAGGTGCGAACCGAACGCTGCTTCCACCGAGGTGGTCATGGCCAGGGCCTGGCCACGGTCATCCACCGCGCTGAGGTGCGAGGTGGAAATACGCAGTGGCGAGCGGTCAGGCGCCAGGGCCAGGTCGGCGCCCTGCGGCTGGCCCGGGCGGGCGCGCTTCATGCTGTACTCGCCAATCTGCGCGGCACGGCTGGCCAGGTACGCAGAGTCGGTCAGGGCCTTGAGCGGAACCGGCACGTAATCGCTGTCGGCCAGGTACTGGGCGCGGTCGGCATAGGCCAGGCGCTCGGCCTCGGCAACCAGGTGCACGGCCAGCGGCGGGGCCTCCAGCCCGGCCACGGACGAAGTGCGCAGCGGTCGCATGACGGCAAGGTCGCGTTGTGGCGAAGCCTGCTGCAGTGCTTCCAGGATGCCCAGGGTCTGCAGCACCGCCACCCCGCCCGACGACGGCGGCGGCATGCCACATATACGCCAGGCCTTGTAAGGGCCGCACAGCGGCTCGCGCGCCTTGGCCTGGTACTGCTGCATATCCTGCAACGACAGATAGCCGGCATTGGCATGGCTGCGCACCTTGGCGACGATGGCTGCGGCGATCTCGCCGCTGTAGAACACCTCGGGACCCTGCGCGGCAATCTGCTCGAAGGTTTGCGCGAGTTCGGGGTTGCGCAAGGTAGCCCCCACCGCCAGCGGCTTGCCCTGTTCATCCAGAAAGTAGCGGGCCATGGCCGGTGAGCGGGCAATGAACGGGTCGCCCGCCACCAGGGTGTGAAGGCGTTCGGAAACAGGGAAACCGTCACGTGCCAGCGCAATGGCCGGGGCGAACAAGTCGCGCCAGGGCAGCTTGCCGTGCTGCTCATGGGCCAGCTTCAGGGCACGAAGAACCCCCGGTACGCCCACCGAACGCCCGCCAATCTGCGCCGCCCTGAACGGCATCGGTGAACCATCGGCTTGCAGGAACAGGTTTTCCGTCACCGCCGCCGGGGCTGCCTCGCGGCCGTCGAACGCCTGCACGCGCTGGCCATCCCAGTAGAGGATGAACGCCCCGCCGCCAATGCCGCTGGATTGCGGTTCGACCAGGGTCAGCACCATCTGCATGGCGATGGCCGCGTCGATGGCGCTGCCACCGGCACGCAGCATCGCTCGCCCCGCTTCGCTGGCCAGCGGGTTGGCGGCGGCGGCCATGTGCCGGCTGGCATGCACCGACTGCAGGCCACTGCGGTAGCCGGAGGCCAGTTCCGGTGGCGCGGGCAGCACCTGGTCGGCGCAGGCCCAGCCACTGGCAGCTACCAGGCACAAGGCGCCGATCAGGGGTGTGGAGAATGTCATCGTTGTGCTTCCTGCCATTACCTATTCAGCCAGGCACTGTCGGTCATGCGCAAACTTGACTTCAAGCCCTGGCGTGTTTTTCCAGGATGCCTGCGCTGCACCGCGTCGCGAAAGGGCCGCAAAGCGGCCCCAGCAATTTGGCAGGAATACGAAGACCCTGGGGCGCTTCGCCCCCCTTTCGCGACACAAGGCCGCTCCTGCAGGTATTGTGCGTTGGCCAGGCTTTCACGTGCGGGTCAGGCCACTTCTTCGAACGGCAGCCCTACATAGTTCTCGGCAATGTTCACCAGCCCCGCCGGCGAGGTCAGGAAGTACTCGCGGTCGGCCTCCTGCATCTTCTGGTCCCAGGCGTCCTTGTGGCTGCCGAAGTCATGCAGCAGTTGGGTCATGAACCAGCTGAAGCGCTCGCCTTTCCACACCCGACGCAGGGCCAGCGGCGAATACTGCTGCAGCAGGTCGGTGCGCCCTTCGCGGTACACCTTGACCAGGATACGGTACAGGTAATTGACGTCCGATGCCGCCAGGTTCAGGCCCTTGGCGCCGGTCGGCGGGACGATATGCGCGGCGTCACCGACCAGGAACAGGTGGCCATACTGCATCGGCTCGACCACCAGGCTGCGCAGCGGCGCGATGCTCTTTTCCAAAGCCGGACCGGTGACCAGACGCGCAGCCACGTCTTCCGGCAAGCGTGCCTTCAGCTCCTGCCAGAAGCGCTCGTCGGACCACGCCTCCACCTGCTCTTCCAGCGGTACCTGCAAGTAGTAGCGGCTACGGGTGTGCGAACGCTGGCTGCACAGCACGAAGCCGCGCTCGTGGTGTGCGTAGATCAGTTCGTGGTTGACCGGTGGCGTATCTGACAGCATGCCCAGCCAGCCAAACGGGTAGACCCGCTCATACTGCTTGAGGATACCTTCCGGAATGCTCTGCCGCGAAACACCGTGGAAGCCGTCACAGCCGGCGATGTAGTCGCAGTCCACCCGATGCACCTGGCCGTCTTTTTCATAAGTCAGGTAAGGCCGTTCACCCTTGAGCTCGTGCGGCTGGACATTGCTGGCCGAATAGATGATCGGCGCGCCGCTGGCTTCACGTGCCTGCATCAGGTCACGGGTGACTTCGGTCTGGCCGTACACCATCACCGTCTTGCCGCCGGTCAGGGCCTTGAGGTCCAGGCGTTGGCGGCGCCCGCCGACCAGCAGCTCGACACCTTCGTGTACCAGGCCTTCACGGTCCATGCGCTCGGCCACACCGGCCTCACGCAGCAGGTCGACGGTGCCTTGCTCCAGCACCCCGGCACGGATGCGCCCGAGCACGTACTCGGGTGTCTGCCGCTCGATGATGACCGTATCGATACCGGCCTTGTGCAGCAGTTGGCCCAGCAGCAGGCCAGACGGACCTGCACCAATAATTGCGACCTGAGTTTTCATTGTTGTTGTCTCTGTGCGGACGATGCCCGCCCCTGGACTGGCAGTGGGGCGACATCTGCTGTTAGGGTTTGCCCTTGCATTTTTACTGGCAAAAACAGCCATTGAAGTGTGCTATTCCATGCAAAACTTGCACTTTTACAAAAATCGTTCGATTACCGGACAGGTAAACCCGCATGAAATCCAACCTCCCCGGCGTCCCTTTGTTCAAGCTGTATGGCGAAAACCAGGCCTGGCCCGGCACCGACCCGCTGCACTGCGAGTCGATCCCGGCGCGTAGCCGCCTGCACCACTGGGAGATCAAGCCGCACCAGCATGCCGAACTGTTCCAGCTGCTGTACGTGCAGCGCGGCCGTGCCGAGGTGGAGATCGAGGGAGTGCGCAGCACCATCAGCGAAGCGGCGATCCAGGTAGTGCCACCGATGACCGTGCACGGCTTTCGCTTCAGCGCCGATATCCAGGGGCATGTGCTGACCTTTGGCACGGCCCTGGTGGCGAACCTGGAGCAGCGCCTGGGCGCACCGCTGGCGGTGCTGGCGAAAGCCGCGTGTTACCCGCTGGGCCAGGACCGGGTACGCCTGCGCAACCTGATCGATACTCTGCAGCAGGAGTACCAGGGTAACGCCCCGGCGCGTGCTGCCTTGCTCGAGGCACTGGTGACGGCGCTGATGGTTTGGATCAGCCGCCGCCAGCAGCTGGGGCAGGCGCCGCGCAACCGCGATGAGCGTGACCGCCAGTTACTGGGGCAGTACCTGCGCCTGGTCGAGGCGCATTACCGTGAGCACCTGTCGGTGGAGGAGTTTGCCGCGCGGCTGAATATTCCGAGTTTGCAGCTGAACCAGCTGTGCCGGGCGCTGAGTGGGCAGACTGCGCTGCAGGTGGTGCACCAGCGGTTGCTGCTGGAGGCGCGGCGCAACCTGATCTATACGCGGATGAGTATCGGGCAGTTGTCGGATAGCCTGGGGTTTACCGACCCGACGTACTTTGCCCGGTGGTTCAAGCGGTTGAGCGGGCAGACGCCGAATGGGTATCGCAGGTCGGGGTTGTCTGAGTAATTTTTTCGCCTGTGCCGGCCTCTTCGCGGGTAAACCCGCTCCCACAGGTAGTGCACGCCGTCCCTGAACTGCACCCCTGCTTGACGTATACGTCAACCTACCCTCAGGATACCCGCATACCCCACGCCGAGCCCCAGCATGAGCACCCAGACCTACAGCATCTCCGACCTGTCCCGCGAGCTGGACATCACCACCCGCGCCATCCGCTTCTATGAGGAACAGGGCCTGCTGAGCCCCGAGCGCCGAGGCCTGGAGCGCATCTATTCGGCGCGTGACAAGGTCAGCCTGAAGCTCATCCTGCGCGGCAAGCGCATCGGTTTTTCGCTGGCCGAATGCCGCGAGCTGATCGAGTTGTACGACCCCTCCAGCGGCAACCTCAAGCAGCTCAACAGCATGCTGGCGAAAATCGCCGAACGCCGCGCCCAGCTGGAACAGCAGATGCTCGACATCCACCAGATGCAGCTGGAGCTGGACACCGCCCAGGAGCGCTGCGAACAAGCCCTGGCCGCCACCCTGAACAACAAAGACAACCGCTGAACGCCACAGGAAACCCGCCATGTCCTTGCCCAAACACGTCCGCCTGGTCGAAGTAGGCCCCCGCGACGGCCTGCAGAACGAAGCCCAGCCCATCAGCGTCGCCGACAAGGTGCGCCTGGTGGACGACCTCACCGAGGCGGGCCTGGCCTATATCGAAGTGGGCAGTTTCGTCTCGCCCAAGTGGGTGCCACAGATGGCCGGCTCCGCCGAAGTGTTCGCCGGCATTCACCAGCGCCCGGGTGTTACCTATGCGGCGCTGGCGCCCAACCTGCGCGGTTTCGAGGACGCCCTGGCCGCTGGGGTGAAGGAAGTGGCGGTATTCGCCGCCGCCTCCGAAGCCTTCTCGCAACGCAACATCAACTGCTCGATCAGCGACAGCCTCAAACGCTTCGAGCCGATCATGGAGGCCGCGCGCAATCACGGTGTGCGTGTGCGCGGCTATGTGTCGTGCGTGCTCGGCTGCCCCTATGAAGGCAAGGTCAGTGCCGAGCAGGTCGCCCCGGTGGCCCGCGCCCTGCATGACATGGGCTGCTACGAGGTATCGCTGGGCGACACCATCGGCACCGGTACTGCCGGTGATACCCGGCGCCTGTTCGAGGTGGTGTCGGCACAAGTGCCGCGCGAGCAACTGGCCGGGCACTTCCACGATACCTATGGCCAGGCCTTGACCAACGTGTATGCCAGCCTGCTCGAAGGTATCAGCGTATTCGACAGCTCGGTGGCCGGGCTGGGCGGCTGCCCATACGCCAAAGGGGCCACCGGCAATATCGCCAGTGAAGACGTGGTGTACCTGCTGCAGGGGCTGGGCATTGAAACCGGCATTGACCTGGACCGGCTGATCGCCGCCGGCCGCCGCATCAGCAGCGTGCTGGGCCGCGACAATGGGTCGCGGGTAGCACGGGCGCGCAGCGCGCATTAAGTCATACGGGTGTCACATACGTGTGGGTGGAGTGTTACCGCCCCCACGTTTCACAGCAAAAAATCGGGTAACAGGGAAACAAATCGGCAGAATTTCAGGCCAGGCGATTTTGATGAAAATCTCCAAGTGATTGTTTTTAAAGGATTTTCAAAAGTTGGCACGCACCCTGCTATATCTCTGGTACAACAACAAAAAAAATGTGACACCCAATAAAAACAACAGGTAACGGCTCTGACATAACAAGAACAACACGGCAGAGGCGTAGCAAGCAGATTTTTTTGGAGTCGACACGCTTTTCAGGGGTACGCCCCGCGGTCTGGCACAGAACAATAAAACTACCTCCAGGTAGCGGCAGCCAGGTTCGGATCAGCAATGATGAAGGCAGGTCAGCGCTCAAAAAAATACGTTTGCTCTTGACCCCGCATGGGGGTCGCCCGCAACACCAGGACAGGCTGACAAAAACAACAAAAGGCCGGTCCCAATAATAAAAAAAGAGCAGGCAACAACGCTTTGAGGGGAGCTTCGGCTCCCCTCAGTGCTTCCTGCCCTCTTCTTCCTCCTGCTTTCCCTCATCCTGCCCCTCGAGCTTGTCCACCAGCAACGGCATCGTGCCCAGCACCAGCAGGGCCAGTATCGTGCTGATCAACGCCGTGGCTTCGCGGCCCATGCCGGCTGCCGTACCAATGGCGGCGGTCATCCACAGCCCGGCGGCTGTGGTCAGGCCCTTCACATGGCTGGTGTCCTGGCCGTTGCCCTTGAGAATGGTGCCCGCACCCAGAAAACCGATACCGGCGACAATGCCCTGGATCACCCGGCTCAGCGCCTGCTCATCGGCCCCGGCCATACTCGGCGCCAGCACGAACAGCGCAGCGCCCAGCGAAACCAGCATATGCGTGCGCACCCCGGCGGACTTGCCTTTGTGCTCGCGCTCGAAGCCCAGGACGGCGCCGAGCAGGGCTGCCATCAGCAGGCGTACGAGGATTTGCGTGACCTCGCGCTCATCGGTGATGTCGGCGAATTCGGCCTGGATGGCTTGCCAGATGAGGTCCATGGCGTTATTCCCATGCTGAGCATTGTGTTGGCTGGG
This sequence comes from Pseudomonas sp. 43(2021), assembly GCF_017490805.1. NCBI lineage: Bacteria > Pseudomonadati > Pseudomonadota > Gammaproteobacteria > Pseudomonadales > Pseudomonadaceae > Pseudomonas > Pseudomonas sp. 43(2021). The sequence continues at coordinate 33,350 of NZ_JAFGYJ010000016.1, read as the reverse complement.
CCGGCCTCTTCGCGGGTAAACCCGCTCCCACAGGGTTTGCACAAGTTTCAATGCAATGCAGTACCTGTGGGAGCGGGTTTACCCGCGAAAAGGCCGGGCCTGCCATCTGCAAGGGTTGACCTCCGAGCAAATGACAAAGTGCCGCTCAGCTTCCGGATGCAGCAACCCGCCCCTCCCTGTGGTCCACCCTGTACCCCCCCAGGAGGACCACTCCATGCCCATTGAAATCGACGAAACCACCCGCCGCTGCACCCTGCTAGGCGAAGGCCTGCGCATCGAAGGTGATGGCCCGTCCATCGAAATCGTCACCGACGAACAGCTGCGCATGTCAGTGGCCCTGCTCGCGGGCCAGCGTGTGCCCATCACCGAAGCCGAGGCCGACGCACTGACCGTGGCGGGTGCGGTGGATAGCCGCAGGCATCTGAAGGCCAGCACGCCAGGCTCGGTAATCTGAGGCCTGGCGGGGCTTACCCGAAAATCTGATATGGTTTTTATCGCAAAATCTGAGCCTGTGCTGATAACAGCCTCAGGGCCATAGTGCTCATGCCTGATCGAGGCCTGATGAGCACCGAGCCATGAACGATAGAATCCCTTTCACAGAGATCGCCACCGCCCCAGCCAGCCCCCAGCCACGACGCGCCGACAATGGCATCCATACCCGTAGTTTCACCGGGCTGTACCGCAACCTGCGTATCGGCTTCGCCGGCGCCCTGTTCGTGCTGTTCTTCGGCACCGCCTGGCTGAACTGGAACGGCCGTCAGGCCGTGCTGTGGGACCTTGGCAACAGCAAGTTCCACATCTTCGGCGCCACCTTCTGGCCGCAGGACTTCATCCTGCTGTCGGCACTGCTGATCATCTGCGCCTTCGGCCTGTTCGCCATCACCGTGTATGCCGGCCGCGTGTGGTGCGGCTACAGCTGCCCGCAGAGCACCTGGACCTGGCTGTTCATGTGGTGCGAAAAGGTCACCGAGGGTGACCGCAACCAGCGCATCAAGCTGGCCGCCGCGCCCTGGAGCCTGAACAAACTGGCCCGTCGCACATTGAAGCACAGCCTGTGGCTGGCCATTGGCGTGCTCACCGGGCTGACCTTCGTCGGCTACTTCACCCCGATCCGCTCACTGGCCGCAGAACTGTTCACCTTGCAACTGGGCGGCGTGGCGCTGTTCTGGGTGCTGTTCTTCACCGCCGCCACCTACATCAATGCCGGCCTGCTGCGCGAAGCGGTGTGCCTGCACATGTGCCCCTATGCGCGCTTCCAGAGCGTGATGTTCGACAAGGACACCCTGGCGGTCGCCTATGACCCGCGTCGCGGCGAAGCCCGTGGCCCGCGCAAGAAAGGCAGCGACGCCCGCGCCCAGGGCCTGGGCGACTGCATCGACTGCACCTTGTGCGTGCAGGTGTGCCCCACCGGCATCGATATCCGCGATGGCCTGCAAATGGCCTGCATCGGTTGTGCGGCGTGCATCGATGCCTGTGACGGGGTAATGGACAAGATGGGCTACGCCCGTGGCCTGATCGGCTACAAGTCCGAACACAGCCTGCAAGGTGGCACCACCCATTGGCTGCGCCCGCGCCTGCTGGGCTACGCCGCCGCGCTGGGGGTAATGATCGCGGCGCTGGTGATAGCCTTGCAACTGCGTCCGATGGTGTCGCTGGACGTGATCAAGGACCGCGGCCTGTTCCGCGAGAATGCCCAGGGCCAGATCGAAAACATCTACCTGCTCAAGGTCATCAACAAGACCGAACGCACTCGGCACTACGAACTGCGCCTGCTGGACGCCGACGGTTTCAGCTTGCAGGGCAAGACATCATTCACGATCCCGGCCGGTGAAATGAGTGAACTGCCGGTGTCGGTGGCGATGCTGGCCGAACGCCCGGCCAGCAGCTCGCAGACGCTGAGTTTCGAAGTCAGCGAACGCGACGACCCCGCCATCCGCAGCGTGGCCAACAGCCGCTTCGTCGCACCGATGAACCGTTGATCCCTTACACTGATCCCACCTTGCCTGCCAGGCTTCGACAGAAGGCCAGAATGAAACGCTACGAACGCTTTGCCGACGATATTGCCGAACTGATCCGCTCCGGGGTGCTGGGCCCCGGCCAGCGGGTGCCCTCGGTGCGTTATGCCAGCCAGACCCACGGGGTCAGCCCGTCCACCGTGTTCCAGGCCTACTACCTGCTGGAAAGGCGCGGGCTGATCCGCGCCCGGCCGCGCTCAGGCTACTTCGTCAACGCCCACGCCCCGCGCCAGTTCAGCGAACCGCAGGCATTGCAGCCGGTCAGCGAGTCCACCGACGTCGACGTCAGCGCGCTGGTGTTCTCGATCCTCGACTCGATCAAGGACCCCAACACCGTGCCGTTCGGCTCGGCCTTCCCCAGCCCCGAACTGTTCCCGCTGCAGCGCCTGTCGCGCTCGCTGGCCAGCGCCAGCCGCAGCATGGACCCACGCATGGTGGTGACCGACCTGTCACCCGGCAACCCGCAGCTGCGCCGGCAGATTGCCCTGCGCTACATGGTCGGCGGGCTGATGCTGCCGATGGAGGAGCTGCTGATCACCAACGGCGCGCTGGAGGCCCTGAACCTGTGCCTGCAGGCCGTCACCCAGCCAGGTGACCTGGTGGCCATCGAAGCCCCCGCCTTCTATGCCTGCCTGCAGGTACTGGAGCGGCTCAAGCTCAAGGCGGTGGAAATCCCTGTGCACCCGCGCGAAGGCATGGACCTGGGCGTACTGGCGCAGACCCTGGAAAAGCACCCGGTCAAGGCCGTGTGGTGCATGACCAACTTCCAGAACCCGGTGGGCGCCAGCATGCCGGAGGCAAAAAAGCAGGCATTGGTGGAGCTGCTGGCGCGTCATCAGGTGCCATTGATCGAAGACGACGTGTACGCTGAACTGTACTATTCGCAGCAAGCCCCCAAGCCGGCCAAGGCCTTCGATACCCAGGGCCTGGTGATGCACTGCGGTTCGTTCGCCAAGAGCCTGGCACCAGGCTACCGCATCGGTTGGGTGGCGGCCGGGCGCTTTGCGCAGAAGATCGAGCGGCTCAAGCTGATGACCTCGCTGTGTGCCTCGATGCCGGCGCAGGCGGCGATCGCCGACTACCTGCAGCACGGCGGCTACGACCGCCACCTGCGCAAGCTGCGCTATGCCCTGGAAGGCCAGCAGGCCAACATGCTGGCGGCCATTGCCCGGCACTTTCCGGCGCAGACACGGGTCAGCCAACCGTCCGGCGGCTACTTCCTGTGGCTGGAACTGCCCGAACAGATGGACGCCCTCAAGTTGTTCCACATGGCCCTGGCCCAAGGCATCAGCATCGCTCCCGGGCCGATCTTCTCGCCCACCCGGCGCTTCGGCAACTGCATTCGCCTGAACTATGGCAGCCCCTGGCATGAGGATGCCGAACGGGCCATGGAAACCCTGGGGCGGATCATCCGCTCGTTCTGATGGCTGATGACCCGGTGGGCGACTATAGTTGCCCGATCCTCTCACCGGGCCCTCGCCATGCAAGCAGATTCGCTCCCGTCATTGGCACAGCTGCAAGCGCGTGTCGCAGAACTGGAAGCTCGCCTGGCCGAGCGCGAAGACACTGCACATGCCCATAACCAGCTGCTGGGCGAACTGCTCGACAACAGCCTGGCCAACGTGTTCGCCGCAGACCGCAAGATGCGCCTGGTGGCGATCAACCGCATGGCCAGGGAAACCTTTGAGCGTTACCGTGGTTTCGTACCGAAGATCGGCGATTACGTGCCGCAGTTCCTGGTCAACCAGCCTGACATCATGGGCCGCCTGGCACCGGTGTGGCCACGCGTGCTGGCCGGCGAAGCTTTCATCGATACCATCACCTTCGGCCCGCCTGACGCCCCTCGCCATTACGAGATCCGCTACCACCCGCTGCGCGATGCGCAGCAGCGGATCCAGGGCGGGTACATGTTCGCCTATGACATCACCGAGCGCATGGCCGAACAGGAACGCCTGCGCCAGGCCGAAGAAGCCCTGCGCCAATCACAGAAAATGGAGGCGGTCGGCCAGCTGACCGGTGGCATCGCCCACGACTTCAACAACCTGCTGGGCAGCCTGCTTGGCGCGCTGGAGCTGGCAGAGCAACGCCTGGGTCAGCAACGCTTTGCCGAAACCGCCCGCATGCTCGAACTCAGCCGCAGCAACGCACTGCGGGCCGCTGCCCTGGTGCAGCGGTTGCTGGCCTTTTCACGCCAGCAGATGCTGGTGCCCCAAGCGGTCGATGTGCAGCGCCTGGTGGCCGACATGCATGACCTGATCCGCAGTTCGACCGGCCCGCACATTGACTTCCAGGACCAGACCCTGGCCGCGCAATGGTCGATCCTCATCGACCCGCAACAGCTGGAAAACGCCTTGCTCAACCTGTGCATCAATGCCCGTGACGCCATGCCGCTGGGCGGCACCCTGCGCATCGGCTGTGAAAACGCCAATCTCTCAGCGGCCGAGGCCAAGCGCCTGGGCCTGCCGACGGGCCACTATCTGCACATTCGTGTCGAGGACACCGGCCTGGGCATGTCCAGTGCGGTGCGGGAGCGCGCCCTCGAACCCTTCTTTACCACCAAGCCGCTGGGCCAGGGCACCGGCCTGGGGTTGTCCATGGCCTATGGCTTTGTTCGCCAGTCCGGGGGGCAGTTGCTGATCGACAGCGTTGTCGGGCAAGGCACTTGCGTTCACCTGTACCTGCCCCAGCACAAGAGCGCTACCGCAACCTGCCACGACGAGCCAGCCGCATCCCCCACCGAGCCGGTGCAGCCGCGCGTGCGCCGGATCATGCTGGTGGAGGATCAACCGGCCCTGCGCCTGGTACTGGTTGAAGTGCTGACGGAACTGGGCCACCAGGTGCAGGCTTTCGAGGGTGGCGGCCCGGCGCTTGAAGCGCTGCAGGAAGGGCCGCCACCGGACCTGCTGATTACCGATGTCGGCTTGCCTGGGCGGGTCGACGGCTACCAGCTTGCAGGGGCCTACCAGGACCTCGTGGTGCATGCCCCGGTATTACTGATTACCGGCTATGACACCATCGATACGGTGCCCTGTGCCCGGCCCGACAGGCGCACGGAGCTGCTACACAAACCCTTCGACCTGAACACCCTCGGCGAACGGGTCGAGCGGCTGCTGGGCATTGCGCCGCACTCGCCTTGACTGGCTATTCGCCTGCTGGCGAACACGTTAAAGTCTGGGTCTCCTCTTTTGTCGGACCTCGGCATGCCTTCCCGTGACCTGCTTTCACTGCGCCAACAAGTCGAAGCCCTGCAGCGGCAGAACGCGCTGCTGGAGGCCCGCCTGGCAAGCCATCAGGAACACGACCAGGACTTTTACCGCTCGCTCTTCGACACCATGGATGAAGGCTTCTGCATCATCGAGTTCTTCGACGGCCCGCACGGCCCGCTGAGTGACTATGTGCATGTGCTGGCCAATGCGGCCTATGCCAAGCACGCCGGCATCCCCAATGTGGTCGGGCAGAAACTGCGTGAGATGGTGCCCGATGAGGCCGATGACTGGGTCGCCCGTTATGGCGCGGTTCTGCGCACGGGCGAGCCCCTGCATTTCGAGCAGGAGCTGGTCGCCACCGGCCATGTGTTGTCGGTGACCACCTTCCGGGTGGAGCCTGCCGAAAAGCGCCAGGTGGCGGTACTGTTCAAGGACGTTACCGAACGACGGCGGGCCGAGCTTGCCCTGCAACGCCTGAACGAGGAGTTGGAACAACGGGTGAATGCGGCATTGGCAGAACGGGCCAAGGCCGAGGAGGCCCTGCGCCAGGCACAGAAGATGGAAGCGGTCGGCCAGCTCAGTGGCGGCATCGCCCATGACTTCAACAACCTGCTGGGCGCCATCCTGAGTGCCCAGGAGCTGATGCGCCAACGCCTGGAGCAATCCCGTTTCGACAGCCTGGAACCCTTGCTGGAGCTGTCCAGCGGCTCGGCGCAGCGGGCCTCTTCGCTGGTACACCGGCTGCTGGCATTCTCCCGCCAGCAGACCCTGCAGCCCTGCTCCACGCAGGTGGCGACGCTGGTGGGCGGCATGGAAGAGCTGCTGCGCCGTACCATTGGTCCTTCCATCACCCTGACCAGCCAGTTCCCCTACCCGCTGTGGCCGACCTTCATCGACCCGCCGCAACTGGAAAGTGCCCTGCTCAACGTGTGCATCAATGCCCGCGATGCCATGCCTGCTGGCGGTGCGATCGATATCCTCGGTGACAACCTGCTACTCGACGACGAGCAAGCCCATGCACTGGGACTGCCAGCTGGTGAATACATAAGGCTGAGCATCATCGACAACGGCAATGGCATGTCGACGGAGGTGGCCGAGCGCGCAGTCGACCCGTTCTTCACCACCAAGCCGATGGGCCAGGGCACGGGCCTGGGCTTGTCGATGACCTACGGTTTCGTGCGCCAGTCGGGCGGGCAGCTACGGGTGTTGTCGACGCTTGGCGAAGGCACCCGCATCGAGCTACTGCTCCCCCGCCACCACGAGCTCCCCGAAGCCCCGGCACCCAGGCCGCGGCGCACACTGCTGGAAAGTGGCAGCACGGCCGCACAGCGTATCCTGCTGATCGAAGACCAGATTGCCTTGCGCGTGGTCGTCTGCGAGGTGCTGGAGGAACTGGGTTACCTGGTCGACGCGTTCGAGAATGGCCCGGCCGCCCTTGCCCACCTGCAAAATGGCGAGCGGCCAGACCTGCTGCTGAGCGATATCGGCCTGCCCGGCGGCCTGAATGGCCGCCAGTTGGCTGAACGTTGCCGCGAGCGCTACCCCGACCTCAAGGTGCTGTTCATTACTGGCTACGACGAAAGCGCGGCGCTCAGTGACGGCCAGTTGTTGCAAGGCACACAGGTGCTGACCAAGCCGTTCGAGCTGGAAGTGCTGGCCGAACGGGTACGCTCGCTGCTGGAAGATTGACGGGCGCGCTCAGCGCCCGCCGCCCAGGTCGATGAAGCTGCCGGTGGAGTACGAGGCTTTGTCCGAGAGCAGCCAGAGGATCGCCTCGGCCACTTCCTCGGGGCGCCCACCACGGCCCATGGGCAAGCCGGGCTCAAGCTTGCTGACCCGGTCGGGGTCGCCGGACAGCGCATGGAACCCGGTATGAATGTAGCCTGGCCGTACGCCATTGACCCGCACGCCCTCGCCTGCCACTTCCTTTGCCAGGCCAACGGTGAAGGTGTCGAGGGCGCCCTTGGAAGCGGCATAGTCCACGTATTCGTTGGGCGAGCCCAGGCGTGCGGCTACCGACGACACGTTGACGATGGCCCCGCCCTGCCCGCCGTGCCGGCGCGCCATGCGCAGCAGCGCGTGCTTGGCACAGAGCATGGGGCCGACGATGTTGGTCTTCATGACCTTGAGCAGGCGAAATTCGGACATGTCCTCGACCCGGCTTTGCTGGCCAATGGTGCCGGCGTTGTTGACCAGCGCGGTGACCGGGCCGAGCTCTTCGTCCACGCGCTGGAACAGCTGGATGATCTCATCTTCGACGCTGGTGTCGGCGCGTACGGTGATGGCCTCGGCACCCAGGGCACGAACCTGGTCGAGGATGTTCTCGGCGGCCTGGTCGTTGGTGTGGTAGTTGATGCAGATGCGGTAGCCCTGGCGGGCGGCCAGCAGTGCCGTGGCGGCGCCGATGCCACGGCTGGCACCGGTGATCACGATGACTTTCTCCATGGATATGCCAATCGTTTGGGAAGGGAGCATCGACAATAGGGGAAAAGGCTGCGCATGGGAATGACCAAGGTCAGCTCAGCCGCCCCATCGGCTCTTGCCCCTGGGCGATGTGTATTCCTTCAATTACTGCCTGGTCTGGCTCTGCCTCGGAAACAACGACTCGAATCGCGGCGTCGCCCGCGCAACGAAACCCAGGCCCTGGTGCATGATGAAATAGGCGGCGACGTCATGCCGCTCGGCGAAGGCATAGCCTTCCTCCGGGCCGAGCACCATCAACAATGTATCCAGGGCATCGGCACGCAGCACCGAAGGGTCGACCACCGACACTGCCGCCAGTGCGTGCCTGACCGGCCTGCCGACACGTGGATCGAAGGTGTGCGAATAGCGCTGGCCACCTTCCTCGAAGTAGTTGCGGTAGTCGCCGGCGGTGGCAACGCCGTAGCCATCCAGGGCAATGGCGCGCTCCACTTGCTGCTCGCCCTCGCCACTCGGTACCTCTAGGGCGATGCGCCAGAGCGAGCCATCCGGCTTGCGGCCGACCCCCTTGAGTTCGCCGGTGATCTCGACCAGATAGGCCTGGATACCCAGGGCCGAAAGCCTCTCGCCGACCCGATCCACGGCATAGCCGGCGAGCATGCTGTCGAAATCCAGCTGCGCCGCGACATCCTTGCACAGCTTTTCTCCCTCCAGGTGCAAGTGCTGGAGCCCTACCCGGGCCTGCTCCCGTGCCAGCGCCTCGGCGTCCGGCACCTGCCGCCCTCGTGACTGCGGGCCGAAGCCCCAGAGGTTCAGCAATGGCAAAACCGTCAGGTCGAAAGCCCCGCCACTCTCGCGGAACAGCGACTCACCGTACACCAGCAAGTGCCGCATCTCTTCCGGCACCGCCTGACAGGCGCCGGCCGGCAGAGCGTTGAAGCGGGAAACCACAGAATCGCCGCGCCAGTTGGAAAACTGCCTGTCGAGCGCCTCGAGCATCATCTCGACTTCGGCCTTTACCTGCTGCGCACCGGGCGTCTGCGCGGTGGGTACGTACTGGATCGAGTACGTGCTCCCCATGGTCGGCCCGGAAAAGCGCTCGATCCTTTCGCCGCAGCCATACAACAACATCAACAGCATCACCAGCAGGCTTGCGCGCATCATTCGACACCTCGCAGAGTCTGGCCGCCCCTTCGCGGCGCAGGCTATTTCACCAGAAATTGCAAGATGGCAATTGGCCTACCGTTCATCAGCAAGTCTGGTTAAAAACCGAACAAATTCCTCGTTTTACACTCAGAAGTGCGCGGGTGATCAACCATCCCCCTCCCTTTCCGCTAAACGTCCCGGAAGCAATAAAAACCATTGTGCGCATAAGCGCACACGGGCGTTCTTTGCCCCAAAATTGGAGGACAGAATATGTCTAGCCATTCGTTGCAGAGCGTCGAACGCCTGCAGAGCCGCATCCGCGCCCAGCGTCAGCCACAACAGAAACCTCTCTGGCGGCGCCTGCTGGCCATCGCCTCATCGTCTCAGCGTAGTTGGCACGGAGGCATTGAGCTCAAGGGATACAAGGAACTGTCCAACGCCACGCCGGTTGCCCCGGTCGCGGTCGGAAAAATCCAGCTGGCGATTCCGCTCGGGCGGGGTCGCCGGTTTGTCCAGCCTTGCGTGCAGCCGGGACAGCATGTGCGCAAGGGCGAAGTGATCGGTATTGGTGACGACACCACCGCTTGGGTGCATGCCAGCACTTCCGGCATCGTGGAACGGATCGATCTCGCCTTCGCGGCCGACTCGGCCGAGCCAGTCATGGCTGTCATTCTGAACGCAGATGGCCTGGATGAGTGGATCGAACGCCCGGTGCAGGGGCTGCCGCAAACGCCAGCGGCACTGGTCGAACGCGCATTGCAGATGGGCATCGTCGGCCTTGGTGGGGCGGGTTTCCCGACGGCCCTCAAGCTGGCCGACGCCCGGCAGCCCGACCTGCTGCTGATCAACGGTGCCGAATGCGAGCCCTTCCTTACCTGCGATGATCGTCTCATGCGCGAAAATGCCGAAGCGTTGATCGAGGCCGCCGACTATGTCGCCACGCTGCTGGGAATAACCACGACCCGCTTCGGTATCGAAACCAACAAACCGGAGGCGATGGCCACGTTACGTGCCGCCGCTCGCCAGGCGCACACCCAGGTCGAGATATGTCCGCTTCCGGAGCGTTACCCGGCAGGTGGGCAGCCGTTGATGATCAAGAGCCTGAGTGGCCGCAACCTGGCGCCAGGGAGCCGACCTGCCGATATCGGCGTCCTCGCACTCAATGTCGCAACGCTCTATGCACTGGGCCAGGCCGTCTTCCAGGGTGAACCACTGATAAGCCGCGTGCTCACGCTGACCGGGGATTGCAAGCACCCCGGCAATGTCCGGGTGCCGGTGGGTTACCCGGTCAGCGAACTGCGCGCGATTGCTGGCGCGGCCCCCACAGGACAGTTGACCCAGGTCGGCGGCCCGATGATGGGGCAGCCGCTACCGGACGCCACCGCCGCCGTCAGCAAGACCAGCAGTTGCCTGATATTCGGCGCTGAACGCTACCTGCCGGCAACCCGCCCCGCAGGCAGTTGCATTCGCTGTACGCGCTGCGTGGATGTCTGCCCGATGTCGCTCAGGCCGCTGGATCTCTATGCTGCTGCCGAACGCCTGGACAAGGCCAGCCTGCAGGAACTGCGCCTGGATGCCTGTATCGAATGCGGCAGCTGCAGCAGCATCTGCCCGAGCAATATCCCGCTGCGCGAACGCTTCCGCCAGAGCAAGACGGAGATGCGCGCATGAGCCTGATACGCCATCCCATTCCGCAGCGGCTGCGCACGGTGATGCTGCTGGTCATTTTGTGCCTCCTGCCGGGCACCGTCCTGTATGCCTGGCAATTTGGCGTTGTGGTCTGGCTGCAGACCTTCTGGTGCGTGCTGTTCGCCCTGGGCTTCGAAGCTGCCCTGCTGCGCCTGCGCGGGCGTAATGTCCGCGAGGGTTTGAGCGACCTCAGCTGGCTGGTGCTAGGCCTGATCCTGGCTCGGGCATTACCGCTGCTGGTGCCACTGTGGATGATCGCCCTGGCCAGCTTTGCCGCTCTTGCGCTATGCAAGCATGCCAGTGGAGGCCTTGGCCGCAACCGCCTCAACCCTGCCATGGTTGGTCTGGGGATCGTTGCCATCTGCTTCTACCAGCAGTTGTACCCTGCACCCTCGAACCATACCCCCTGGACCGCAACCCTGGGCGCCAAGACGGTTCTTCTACAACAGCTACAGTTGGTGCCACGCCTTGATCTCGATGCGTTCGCCGGCGCCACCCAGTTGGCGCAGAACGAATTCACCCATATCACCCACAACCTGTCGGGGTACGGCTACATCGCCGGCGGCCTGATACTGGCTTCGCTACGGGTGATCCGAATCGAGATTCCGCTGGCGATGCTCGCGAGCACCGTATTGCTGTGTATGGCCGCCGGCCATAGCCTGCAGGAAGCCGTGTACAACCTCAGTCTCGGTGGCTACCTCTTCACCGCCTTTTTCATCGCCACCGATCCGGTCACCAGCCCCAATACGCGTGCCGGTCGCATGCTCTTCGGCGTGACCGTTGGCACGCTCACCGAACTGATTCGCGAATTCGGGCTTTATGCCGACGGCCTCTGCTTCGCCGTGCTGGCCGCCAACCTGCTGGTGCCGCAAATCGACCGGTTGGTGCTGCGCATACAGCGTCCCTGGTACGCAGCGAGTACCTGACGCGGGATTTGCCGGGCCTGCTTCTGGCCCGGCTCAGTGCCCTGCCGACGCGGGCCCCGCCTTGGCGGTAAAGGGCGGTTTGGCGAACCACACCAGCAGGATCAACCCGGCAAACACCCAGGTCATCAGGGTGAAGTAATCCACCGTCGACATCATGTACGCCTGCCCGTTGAGTATCTGCTCCAGCTGCGCATAGCCCTGCGGGTTGGCCCCGCCCAGTTGCTCCAGGGCATGCCGCGTGGCCGGGTCGAACTGGCTGATGTGCTCGCTCAGGTAGGCATGGTGCTGGTCCGCCCGGCGAATCCAGATCCAGGTCGTCAGCGACGCCGCAAAACTGCCGCCCAAGGTACGCAGGAAGGTCGCCAGCCCGGAGCCATCGGCAATCTGGTGTGGAGGCAGGTCGGACAGCAGGATGCTCAGGGTCGGCATGAAGAACAGCGCCACACCAATACCCATGAACAGCTGCACCAACGCCACATGCTGGAAGTCCACCTCGCTGGTGAACCCGGCACGCATGTAGCAACTGCTGCCGATCGCCAGGAACGCCAGCCCGGCCAGCACACGCAAGTCAAAGCGGTGCGCGTACCTGCCCACGAACGGCGACATGAGCACCGGCAACAGGCCGATTGGTGCCACCGCCAGGCCTGCCCACGTCGCGGTATAGCCCATCTGTGTCTGCAACCACTGCGGCAGGATCAGGTTGATGCCGAAAAACCCCGCATAGCCCCCGACCAGCACAATGGTGCCGACGCGGAAGTTGCGGTGCGCGAACAGGCGCAGGTTGACTACCGGGTGACGGTCAGTCAGTTCCCAGATCACGAACACCGCCAGGAACACCACCGAGATCAGGCTACCGACGATGATGAACGACGACTCGAACCAGTCCAGATCATTGCCCTTGTCCAGCACCACCTGCAAGGCGCCGACACCGATGACCAGCGTCAGCAGGCCGATGTAGTCCATCGGCTGGCGGCTGGTGACCACCGGCCGGGTGCGCATCTGCTGGCGCACCACGGCAGCGGCGAACAGACCGATGGGCACGTTGATGAAGAAAATCCACGGCCAGCTGTAGCTGTCGGTGATCCAGCCCCCGAGGATCGGCCCGGCAATCGGCGCCACCACCGTGACCATTGCCAGCAACGCCAGGGCCATGCCGCGCTTGGCCGGCGGGTAGACAGCGATCAGCAAAGTCTGGGTCATCGGGTACAACGGCCCGGCTACCACGCCCTGCAACACGCGAAAACCGACCAGCTCCGGCATTGACTGGGCAATACCGCACAGGAACGAGGCCAGTACGAACAGCAGCGTGGCCCAGATGAACAGTTTCACCTCGCCAAACCGCCGGCTGAGCCAGCCGGTCAGCGGCAAGGCGATGGCGTTGCTCACCGCGAACGAGGTGATGACCCAGGTGCCCTGCTCGTAGCTCACCCCCAGGTTGCCGGAAATAGTCGGCAAGGCCACGTTGGCGATGGTGGTGTCGAGCACCTGCATGAACGTCGCCAGCGACAGGCCGATGGTGGTCAGCAGCAGGCTCGGCGGCGTGAACTGGGCAGCAGCATTGTTGCTCATCGCTGGACCGTCTTGCCGGGTGCGCTGTTTTCGTGGATCAGCCGGGCGATCAGGTTGTCGGCTTCGACCAGCTGGCGGTCATACACCTGGGTGGTGTAGCTGGCCTGCTGCGGTGGTTGCTGGGCCAAGGCCGGCCCGCTCTGGTCGTGCAGGTCGACCTCGACCACGGTGGACAGGCCGATACGCAGCGGGTGGTCCTTGAGCTGTTCGGGGCTGAGGTGGATGCGCACCGGCACACGCTGGACGATCTTGATCCAGTTACCGGTGGCATTCTGCGCCGGCAACAGGGCGAAAGCGCTGCCGGTGCCAGCGCCGAGGCTGTCGACCGTACCGCTGTACCTGACCTCGCTGCCGTACAGGTCGGCGCTGATTTGCACCGGCTGGCCGATACGCATGTCGCGCAGCTGGGTTTCCTTGAAGTTGGCGTCGATCCACACCTGGTCCAGCGGGATCACTGCCATGGTCGCGGTGCCCGGCTGCAGGCGTTGGCCCAGTTGCACGGTACGCTTGGCGACGTAGCCGGTGACCGGCGCCACCAGGGTGGTGCGAGCGTGGTCGAGGTAGGCCTGGCGCAGGTCGGCGGCGGCAGCCATCACCTCAGGGTGCGAGGACACCACGGTGTCGTCGACCAGCGCGCTGCTGGTGCTGAGTTGCTGGCGAGCACTGTTGACGGCAGCCTCGGCCACGCTCAGGTCATCGCGGGCATGGGACAATTCTTCCGCAGCAATCGCACCGCTGTCGGCCAGCACCTTGCGTCGGTTGAAGTCTTGCCGGGCCTTGCGCAGTTCGGCCTGGCGGGTTTCCAGCTGGGCCTTGAGCGAGTCGACGTTGCTGTACAACCCGCGCACCTGACGCACGCTACGCGCCAGCCTGGCTTCGGCGGACTGCAAGGCCACCTCGCTGTCGGCCGGGTCGAATTGCAGCAATACCTGGCCGGCATGGACCAGGTCGCCGTCATCGGCGCCGATGCTGGTGACGGTGCCGGTAACCAGCGGGGTGATCTCGACCACGTTGCCGTTGACGTAGGCATCGTCGGTGCTTTCGTGCCAGCGCCCGACCAGGCTGTACCAGGCCCAGGCGCCGACACCGGCAAGAATCAGCAGCAACAGCAGGCCAAGCAGCCAGGCCTTGCGCTTGCGCGACGGCTCGGGCGCGGCGGAGGAAGTCGGGGTGTCTGCGGGAGTGGCCATGACAATACCTTGGATAATTCGTGACAGGGATCAACGATCGCCGAAGCGGCGGATCGTCAACGGGTCGCCGGCAGCAAGCAGGACCTTGGCCAGCAGGCCTTCCAGGGTCTTGAGCTCTTCGGGTGCCAGCGCACCGCACAACTCGTTCATGGCCGCCGCGCCGATTTCCGGCAGGCGGTCAGCCAGGCGCTGGCCATCGGCGGTAAGGGCCAGGCGCACCAGGCGGCGGTCGTCCGCGCAGCGGTTGCGCACGATCAGCTCCTTCTGCTCGAGGCGGTCGAGCATGCGGGTCATCGACCCACTGTCCAGGCCCAGGTAGCGACACAGCTCGGCCGGGGTATCCACCTGGTACTGGGTGACGATGATCAGCACCTTGAACTGCGCGGCGGTGACACCTTCGGATTCGAGGTGCCAGTCGAGAATGCGGTCCTTGAGGATCGCCGCGCGGCCAAGCAGCATGCCGATGGCACAGGTCTGGAAGTTTTCGGGGGAGAAATGGGCCATGGGAGACTGCTCGAGTATTTGTGTAAAAATATTACTGCTTAGGCAGTGAATGTCAAAGCCTTGATTAGGCTGCTATGTAAAATTTCATGATTCTCTCCTTTTCTCGCTTGCCGAGGGAGGCTTTTGTGGGAGCAACTGTCTTGCTCAATTTCTAAAAGCTGGCGCGCCTCACCCTGTGGGAGCGGGCTTGCCCGCGAACACCGACGCAGCCGGTGCCATGCACCGCGTTGGATTCTTCGCGGCTAAAGCCGCTCCCACAGGGAACGCAGACTGCTTGCGATTTCAGTCATCTACGCGCCAGCGCAGACCAGAGGGCTGGGTCATCTCCCACAGGGAACTGCGACTGCTGTCACTGCCGCGCTTGCAGGCCCAATGCTTCCACCGCCCCGCAGGCAATGGCCATGCCTACCAGCTCGGCCAGGCTATCCGCCTGCAGCCGCTTCATCACCCGCCCCCGGTACAGGTCCACCGTCTTCACGCTGACGCCCAGCCGTTCGGCAATCTCGCGGTTGCTCAAGCCCTGGACCAAAGGCACGAACACGTCACGCTCGCGCGGTGTCAGGCCATCGATGCGCAACTGCACCTCGGCCAGTGCCTGGTCGCCCTGGCGTGCCCGCCCGGCACGCTCCAGCGCGGCCTGTACGCTGTCGAGCAGCAACTGGTCGTTGTAGGGTTTTTCAATGAAGTCGCAGGCGCCAGCCTTGAACGCCCGCACCACGATCGGTACATCGGCATGGCCGCTGACGAAGATCACCGGCAACCCCAGGCCACGCTCGCGCATCGCCTGCTGCACCGCCAGCCCGCCCAGCCCCGGCATGCGCACATCCAGCAGCACACAGGCCGGCCCATCGTCGACGCAGGCGTCGAGAAACGCCTGCCCGCTGGCGAACGGCAGTGCCTGCAAGCCGACCGACTGCAGCAGCCACACCGTCGAATCCCGCATACCCTGGTCGTCATCGACCACATACACTTTCGCTTGCACCGCCATCTCCCCTTATCCCCTGCTGACCGCCAGGCGGCAACACAGTACCAGACCGCCGTTGTCACCGGCTCGCGCCCACAGGCTGCCGCCAAAGCCTTCAATCAGGCTGCGGCTCATGCTCAGGCCCAGGCCCAGGCCGTCGGCCTTGCTGGTGGTGAACGGCGTGAAGATTTCATCCAGGCACTCGGGCGCCACGCCCGGGCCCTGGTCGGCCACCTCGACCAGCACGCCGTCGCCATCGCGTGCGGCGCCGAGCAGGATACGTGACGGCCGCTCGCCATGCTGCTCACGGTTGGCATCGATGGCGTTGCGCAGCAGGTTCAACAGCACCTGCTCCAGCAGTACCCGGTCGGCATACACCGAGGGCAGTTGCGCGCTCATGCGCAGCTCGACCACCACCTGGTCACGCGCGGCCTCCCAGGCGCACAAGCGCATGGCTTCGCCCGCCACTTCGGCCACGTCCAGCGCCTGCAGGCGGCGCGGCCCTTTGCGCAGAAAGGCGCGCAGGCGGCGGATCACTTCGGCGGCATGGGTGGCCTGTTCGCTGATGCGCTGCAGGCCCTGCCCTACCCGCTCTCGGGCCTGCGGGTCGCGCTCCAGGCCCTGCAGGTAGCGCTGGCTGGCGTTGGCGTAGTTGACCACTGCGGCCAACGGCTGGTTGATCTCGTGGGCGATGCCCGAAGCCAGCTCGCCCAGGGTGGCCAACCGGGCACTGTGTGCCAGGCTTTCCTGGGCTTCGATGCGCAAGGTGATGTCGCGGGACACGCTGACCACCTCCACCACTGCGCCGGTGTAGGTTTCGCGGATGGCCCGGCTGGCGATTTCGAACCAACGGTAACCGCCTGTGGCCTGGCGCACCCGACAGGTCATGGTGTGGTAGCCGTCCTGATCCAGGGCGGCGGCGGCCTGGCGCAATACCTGGCGGCGTTCGCGCGGATGCAGCAGGGTATGCACGGCCATGCCACGCAACTGCTCGGGCCACAGGCCAAGCAGGCGAAATGCCGCCGGCGAGGCATCGAGGAAACGGCCATCGGGGCTGTGTCGGGAGATCAGGTCCGTGGTGTTCTCGATGATCAGCCGGTACAGGCGCCGGGCGCGGCTGGCCTCACGTGCGTCGCGGCGCTCGTCACTGGCTTCGCGGCAACGCGCCAGTACCTGCTGGCGCTGGTCGTCAGGGATGAAGCTCCACAGCACGATGCGTTCGCCGACCTGCACTTCGACATCGGCAATCGCCCGGTGCTGGCGCAGGCAGGCGCGCACCAGGGCGGCACAGTTGCCCGGCAGCCAACTGGCCAGTGCCGGGCCTTCATCGACCCAGGCCTGCAACGCCGGGTTGAGTGCCAGCGGCCTGGCATCGCCGGCCAGCATCAGGCTGGGTTGTGGGTCCTTGGCGAGCAAGGGATAGGCAGTGTTGTCCACAATAGGCGGCTCGTTGTTATAGTAGTTTTACTATATTGCTATAGTCGATATTCCTAATACCATAGCGACTCGCGTAAAACTGCGACAAGGGGAGCGGCCCACCGTCCGCCTCCCTGCACCCTGAACAGAGCTAACAATCAGCCACCGGGGGCCAAGCGCACAGGTCGTGCCTGCCTCCCTTACAGGATTACCGCATGTCGATCTATGCCCAGGGCCTGATGCCCGCTGCCGTCAACCATGTCGCCCTCACCCCGCTGAGTTTCATCGAACGCACCGCTGCCGTGTATGGTAACTATCCGGCGGTGATCCACGGTGCCATCCGCCGCAACTGGCAGCAAACCTACCAACGCTGCCGGCGCCTGGCCAGCGCCCTGGTGGGCCGGGGAATCGGCCGTGGCGACACCGTGGCGGTGATGTTGCCCAACATTCCGGCCATGCTCGAAGCCCACTTTGGCGTGCCCATGACCGGCGCCGTGCTCAATACCCTGAACGTACGCCTGGATGCCGAGGCCATCGCCTTCATGCTGCAGCATGGCGAAGCCAAGGTGCTGATAACCGACCGCGAGTTCCACACTGTCATCGAGGCGGCCCTGGCCTTGCTCGAACACCCGCCGCTGGTGGTGGATGTGGATGACCCGGAGTACGGCGAAGGCCGTGCGGTCAGCGAACTGGACTATGAAGCGTTCCTCGCCGAGGGTGACCCGGACTTTGCCTGGGAATGGCCCGATGACGAGTGGCAGGCGATCTCGCTCAACTACACCTCTGGCACCACCGGCAACCCCAAGGGCGTGGTCTACCACCACCGTGGTGCTTACCTGAATGCCCTGGGCAACCAGATGGTCTGGGCCGTGGGCCATCGCCCGGTGTACCTGTGGACCCTGCCGATGTTCCACTGCAACGGCTGGTGCTACCCGTGGACCATCACCGCGTTGGCGGGCACCCATGTGTTCCTGCGCCGGGTCGACCCGCAGAAGATTCTGAACCTGATCCGCGAACACCGGGTCAGCCACCTGTGCGGGGCGCCGATCGTGCTCAACGCCCTGGTCAACATGCCCGAGGCGGCCAAGGCGGCCATCGAGCACCCGGTGCAGGCCATGGTCGCCGGTGCCGCGCCACCTGCCAAGGTCATCGGCGCCGTGGAAGAAATGGGTATCCAGGTCACCCACACCTACGGCCTGACCGAAGTCTACGGCCCGGTGACCGTGTGTGCCTGGCATGACGAATGGGATGAACTGTCGCTGGAGGATCGCGCACGGATCAAGTCCCGCCAGGGCGTGCGCTACCCGACTCTCGACGGCCTGATGGTCGCCGACCCGCAAACCCTCGAGCCGGTGCCGCGTGACGGCAATACCCTGGGCGAGATCTTCATGCGCGGCAACACGGTGATGAAGGGCTACCTGAAGAACCCCGAGGCCACTGCCGAAGCCTTCCGTGGCGGCTGGTTCCACACCGGCGACCTGGCCGTGTGGCACGCCGACGGCTATGTCGAGATCAAGGACCGGCTCAAGGACATCATCATTTCCGGTGGCGAGAACATCTCCACCATCGAGGTCGAGGACGCCCTCTACAAGCACCCGGCGGTGCTGGAAGCCGCAGTGGTAGCACGCCCGGATGAAAAATGGGGAGAAACCCCGTGCGCCTTCGTTGCCCTCAAGCCGGGCCGCGAAGACACCCGCGAAGCCGACATCACCAGTTGGTGCCGCGAGCACCTGGCCGGGTTCAAGGTGCCGAAGACCGTGGTCTTCGGCGAACTACCCAAGACCTCCACCGGCAAGATCCAGAAGTACGTGCTGCGCGACCGGGCCAAAGCCCTTTGATTCCGTAGTGGCCTCTTCGCGGGCACGCCCGCTCCCACAGTTACAGCAACAGGCTCAGGTTTGGTGCGATCCCTGTGGGAGCGGGTTCACCCGCGAAGAGGCCAGCCCGGATTTCCCACTTTTCAAGAGCTACCGATGACCACCTACTCCGCCCCCCTGCGCGACATGCGCTTCGTCCTGCATGACCTGTTCAACGCCCCGGCCCTGTGGGCCCGCCTGCCGGCCCTGGCCGAGCGCATCGACGCCGAAACCGCCGACGCCATCCTTGAGGAGGCAGCCAAAGTCACCGGCCAGCTGATTGCCCCGCTCAGCCGCAACGGTGACGAGCAAGGCGTGCGCTTCGACGCAGGCGAAGTCACCACCCCTGACGGTTTCCGCGAGGCCTGGCACACCTACCGCGAAGGCGGTTGGGTCGGCCTGGGCGGCAACCCCGAACATGGCGGCATGGGCATGCCGAAAATGCTCGGTGTGCTGTTCGAAGAAATGCTTTACGCCGCCGATTGCAGCTTCAGCCTGTATTCGGCGTTGAGCGCTGGCAGCTGCCTGGCGATCGATGCCCACGCCAGCGAAACGCTCAAGGCCACCTACCTGCCGCCCCTGTACGAAGGCCGCTGGGCCGGCACCATGTGCCTCACCGAGCCCCATGCCGGCACCGACCTGGGGCTGATCCGCAGCCGCGCCGAACCCCAGGCCGACGGCAGCTATCGCATCAGCGGCAGCAAGATCTTCATCACCGGTGGCGAACAGGACCTGACCGAGAACATCATCCACCTGGTGCTGGCCAAGCTGCCGGATGCGCCCACCGGCGCCAAGGGCATCTCGCTGTTCCTGGTGCCCAAGTACCTGGTCGAGGCCGATGGCCGCCTGGGTGCGCGCAACGCCGCCCATTGCGGCTCGATCGAACACAAGATGGGCATCAAGGCCTCGGCGACCTGCGTGATGAACTTCGACAGCGCCGTCGGCTTCCTGGTGGGTGAGCCGAACAAGGGCCTGGCGGCGATGTTCACCATGATGAACTACGAACGCCTGTCCATCGGCATCCAGGGAATCGGCTGTGCCGAGGCGTCCTACCAGAGCGCCGCCCGCTACGCCAACGAGCGCCTGCAAAGCCGCGCCGCCAGCGGCCCGCAGGCACAGGACAAGGCTGCCGACTCGATCATCCACCACGGCGATGTGCGGCGCATGCTGCTGACCATGCGCACCCTCACCGAAGGCGGCCGGGCGTTTGCCGCCTACGTTGGCCAGCAGCTGGACCTGGCGCGCTACGCCGAAGACGCCGGCGAACGTGAGCATGCGCAGCGCCTGGTGGCACTGCTGACGCCGGTGGCCAAGGCGTTCTTCACCGACAACGGCCTGGAAAGCTGCGTGCTCGGCCAGCAGGTGTATGGCGGCCATGGCTACATCCGCGAATGGGGCCAGGAGCAGCGGGTGCGCGACGTGCGCATCGCGCAGATCTACGAAGGCACCAACGGCATCCAGGCCCTCGACCTGCTCGGGCGCAAGGTGCTGGCCGACGGTGGCCAGGCGCTGGCCAGCTTTGCCGCCGAGGTACGGGCCTTCAGCGTGGATGCACCGTTGCACCGCGAGGCCCTGCAAGCGAGCCTGGCGCGGCTGGAGGCGACCAGCGCCTGGCTGCGGGCGCGTGCCGGCGAGGATGCCAACCTGGTCAGCGCGGTGGCGGTGGAATACCTGCAGCTGTTCGGGCTGACTGCGTATGCCTATATGTGGGCGCGGATGGCGGCGGTGGCATTGGCCAAGCGCGACGAGGATGCCGCGTTTCATGGGGCCAAGCTTGCGTGTGCCGAGTTCTTCTTCCAGCGGGTCTTGCCGCGGGAGTTGGGGCTGGAAGCGAGTATTCGGGCAGGAAGTGGCAGCCTTTATGGTTTGGAGGCGGCGCAGTTCTGATGAGCCGCTGGGGGTGCTGTGCGCCCCTTTCGCGACACAAGGCCGCTCCCACAGGTACAGCGCTGCCCGTTGGGTTGATGCGATACCTGTGGGAGCGGCCTTTTGTCGCGCTGGGCTGCGCAGCAGCCCCAACGATTTCAGCCTGAATTTGCGTGCGCGAAGGGTTCTCAAACGCTGGAAAACCATTGCCAATCCGACGAAAAACCGGCACAACTGATAGTCATTCGCCATTACCTCGGTTCTCGGCAGCCCTCCTGCAAGGGTAGAATGCGCAAAACCCGGAGCCGCAATGAACCACGACCGCCTCAATCCCAGCCCAGACGATGCCATCACCGACGCCGCCGCGCACTGGTGCATGCGCCTGCACGCCGAAGATTGCACGGCGGCCGAGCGCGAGGCGTTCGCCCGCTGGCTGGCGGCCGACCCGCGGCATATCGAGGAATACCAGGCGATGCTGGAAATCTGGCAAACCGCCGACCTGCTGCCGCGCAACGCCACCGTCATCGACTTCAACCCGCCCGTGCACCCGGCTGCGCGCCCGCGCAACTGGCGGCCGCTGGCGTCTGCTGCCGCCATCGCCCTGGCGGTGTTGCCGCTGGCCGGCTGGGTGGGCTGGGAACAAGGCTGGCTGCCCAATCACTACCAGCACTTCGAAGCCGGCGCGCGCATGCAGACCGTGCAACTGAGCGACGGCAGCACGGTACAGCTCAACCTGAACTCCGAGCTCACCTACCTCAACTACAAGGACCAACGCCAGGTCACGCTCAAGCGTGGCGAGGCATTCTTCAAGGTAAAGCACGACAGCAGCCACCCGTTCATCGTGCATGCCGGTCGTGGCCAGACCCGCGTCACTGGCACCCAGTTCAACGTGTGGAAATACCAGGACCAGGTCAAGGTCACCCTGGTAGAAGGTTCGGTACTGGTGTCCAGCGCCGGCAGCGCCGGTGGCTACCGTCTGGGCCCAGGGATGCAGGCCAGCTATCACAAGGGCGACTTCGAGCCGCAACTGGAGCAGAGCGACGACTACAGCAACAGCCTGGCCTGGCGCGACGGCAAGCTGGTCCTCGACAACCTGAGCCTGGAACAGGCGCTGCCAATGATCAACCGCTACCTCGATGCGCCATTGCTGCTGGCCGATGCCAGCACCGGCCGCATCCGCATCAGCGGCATCTACAACACCCGAGAGGTGGGGCGACTGGTCAACAACCTGCCCAAGGTGCTGCCGGTCTACCTGACCCGCAGCAAAGACGGCAGCACCGTACTCAACCGCATCTCGCCGCCGCCCGACAAGGGCTGACGCCCCTCCCCGCCTTACAGCGTCATCGCCGCCAACCAGCCGAACGCCAGCAGTGGCAGGTTGTAGTGGATGAAGGTGGGCACCACGGTGTCCCAGATATGGTGGTGCTGGCCATCCACATTCAGCCCCGAGGTCGGGCCCAGGGTCGAGTCCGAGGCTGGCGAACCCGCGTCGCCCAGGGCACCGGCGGTACCCACGATGCACACGGTGGCCAGCGGGTCGAAGCCCAGCTGCACGCACAGCGGCACGAAAATCGCGGCCAGGATCGGCACGGTGGAGAACGACGAGCCGATGCCCATGGTCACCAGCAGGCCCACCAGCAGCATCAGCAAGGCACCGATGCCCTTGCTGTGATCGATCCACTGCGCCGAGGCTTCCACCAGGCTCTTCACCTCACCGGTGGCCTTCATCACGTCGGCAAAGCCAGAGGCGGCAATCATGATGAAGCCGATCATGGCCATCATCTTCATGCCTTCGGTGAACAGGTCGTCAGTGTCTTTCCAGCGCACGATGCCCGATAGCGAGAAGATCAGGAAACCGACCATGGCGCCGATGATCATCGAGTCCAGCCACAACTGGACGATGAACGCCGAGGCAATCGCCAGCCCGGCCACCAGCAGGGTCAGCGGGTTGTACTGCACGCTCACCTGCTCCACCTGTTCGATGCGCGCCAGGTCGTAGTCACGCTTCTTGCGGTAGCTGATGAATACCGCCAGCAACAGGCCGGCCAACATACCAGCGGCCGGGATGGCCATGGCGTGGGTGACATTCACACCACTCACGTCGACACCCGCGCGGGCAACGTTGGCCAGCAGGATTTCGTTGAGGAAGATGTTGCCAAAGCCCACCGGCAAGAACATGTAAGGGGTGATCAGGCCGAAGGTGATCACGCAGGCGATCAGCCGGCGGTCGATGCGCAGGCGGGTCAGCACGTACAGCAATGGCGGCACCAGCAACGGGATGAAAGCGATGTGGATAGGCAGGATGTTCTGCGACGATACCGCCACCACCAGCATCAGGCCGACCAGCAACCATTTGACCTTGCCGCCATTGGCATGGCCCTGGCGGTCGATCATGGCCAGGGCGCGGTCGGCCAGGGCATGGGCCAGACCGGACTTGGCGATGGCCACGGCAAAGGCGCCCAGCAGTGCATAGGACAGGGCCACCGTGGCCCCGCCGCCGAGGCCGCCATTGAAGGCCTTGAGCGTACCCTCGATGCCCAGGCCGCCCACCAGCCCCCCGGCCAGGGCCCCGATGATCAGGGCGATGACCACGTGCACGCGGGACAGGCTGAGTATCAGCATGATGCCGACCGCGGCGATCACTGCATTCATGGTTGGCTTACCTCATTGCGACAGAAAAAAAGCGCGCACTCTGAAGCAGTGGGCGGCAGATGTCAAAAGCGCCATGTTGCGGCGCATTACACAGAGGGCAGAAATTTAAATTGAATGTTTGAATAAAGAAAAAATTGTGCGGGCCGATATAGCAAGGAGGCTGGGAGGTGCTTGGCTGGGGATGTGTGTCGCCTGGGAGATCGAGCGCCGCCCGCGCGGCGCATCGCGAGCGAAGCTCGCTCCTACATTTGTTTCGGGCCAGTATCGCCTGTGCCAACGCGCGCGACCGCTTGTTCGTTCGACGCGATATCGAGCCATACGCCAAGGCGTTCGCGCACAATTCCCACAGGAATAATTGGCCCGAAACAAACGTAGGAGCGAGCTTCGCTCGCGATGCGCCGCGCGGGCGGCGCTCGATCTTCCAGGCGACACACATCCCCAGCCAAGCCCCAGCCCAACCCAGATCCAAAGCCATAACCCTTACTGTCCAAAAAAGGGATACGCCCCCATGCCTTTGCGACAATTCTCCATCCAGTGGAAGATCACCCTGCTCGCCGGCCTCTGCCTAGCCGGCATCGTCACCCTGCTCGTCGGCCTGTCGCTGTACCGCATGGACCACAGCTCGGACCTGGTCAAGGCCAGCAGCATGCAGATGCTGACCGAGTCGGCGCAGTCGCGCATCGAGTCGCAGGGCGAGGTGCAGGCGCTGAACATCCGCCGCCAGTTCATGGACGCCTACCAGTACGGCGCCGGTTTCGCCCGTCAGGTGCTGTTCCTGCGCGAGCAGGCGGAAAAGCGTTTTCTCGATGCCTTCGACCTGCGCGAGGACATGACCCGCCAGGTGCGCGCAGCCTTGCAGGCCAACCCCGACCTGCTCGGCCTGTCGCTGGTGTTCGAGCCCAACGCCCTGGACAACAAGGACAGCCTGTTCGCCGGCAAGGCGGAGCTGGGCAGCAATGAAACCGGGCGCTTCGCCCTGTACTGGTCGCAACCGCGTGTCGGCCAGCTGACGGCCATGGCCTTGCCCGAGCATGACATGGCCAACACCGAGATCGGCCCCAGCGGCCAGCCGGCCAACACCTGGTGGGTGTGCCCGCGCACGTCCGGCAAGGTGTGCGTGGTGGAGCCGTATTTCTATGAAATCGATGGCCAGCAGGTGCTGATGACCAGCATCGTCTTCCCGCTGACGGTCGACGGCAAAGTGATCGCCACCCTGTCCATCGACATCAACCTCAACAGCCTGCAGGCCCTGAGCCAAGAGGCCAGCCGCAGCCTGTACGAAGGCCGCACCACGGTCGGCATCCTCAGCCCGGTCGGCCTGCTGGCCGGCTACAGCGCCGATGCCAGCAAGCTGGCCCAGCGCTTCGACCAGGTCGACACAGCCAAAGGTGCCGAGCTGGTGCGCAAGCTGGCCGATGGCAAGCTGACCATCGTGCACGACCAGCAGCGCCTGAAGGTGCTGGCGGCGTTCCGGCCGATCCCGGACGCCCAGCCCTGGGGCGTGCTGCTGGACGTGCCGGAAAACGCCTTGACCGGGCCGGCCGATGCGCTGAAACAGGAACTGGACGCGCTGAACACCAGCGGTACCCTGCTGGAACTTGGCCTGGGCCTGGCGGCGGCGATTGCCGGCCTGCTGATGGTGTGGCTGATGGCCCGTGGCGTTACCCGGCCGATCCTCGGCGTGGCAAGCATGCTCAAGGACATCGCCAGCGGCGAAGGTGACCTGACCCGCCGCCTGACCTACCAGAAGCAGGATGAACTGGGCGAACTGGCCGGCTGGTTCAACCGTTTCCTCGACAAGCTGCAGCCGACCATCGCCGAGGTCAAACGCTCGGTGCAGGCCGCGCGAGGCACCGCCGACCAGTCTTCGGCAATTGCCACGCAGACCAGCGCCGGCATGGAGCAGCAGTACCGTCAGGTCGACCAGGTGGCCACCGCCTCGCACGAGATGAGCGCCACCGCCCAGGATGTCGCCCGCAGCGCAGCGCAGGCAGCGCAGGCCGCCCGCGACGCCGACCAGGCCACCCGCGAAGGCCTGGCGGTGATCGACCGCACGACCCACAGCATCGATGCCCTGGCCGCCGACATGAGTAATGCCATGGCCGAAGTCCAGGGCCTGGCGCAGAACAGCGAGAAGATCGGTTCGGTGCTGGAGGTGATCCGCTCGATTGCGGAACAGACCAACCTGCTGGCACTCAACGCTGCCATCGAGGCGGCCCGCGCCGGTGAAGCCGGCCGTGGTTTTGCCGTGGTGGCAGATGAGGTACGCAACCTGGCCCAGCGTACCCAGGAGTCGGTGGAAGAAACCCGCCAGGTGATCGAGGCATTGCAGAACGGTACCCGCGAGGTGGTCGGTGCCATGGACAACAGCCACCGCCAGGCCCAGGGCGGCGTGCAGCAGGTTGGCCAGGCCGTCACCGCGCTGCAGCGCATCGGCCAGGCAGTGACGGTAATCACCGACATGAACCTGCAAATCGCTTCGGCCGCCGAGGAGCAAAGCGCGGTGGCCGAGGAAATCAACAGCAACGTGGCGACCATCCGTGATGTCACCGAGTCGCTGTCGGGGCAGGCCAACGAGTCGGCGCGGGTCAGCCAGTCGCTGAACAGTCTGGCCAACCAGCAGCAGGCGCTGATGGACCAGTTCCGCGTGTGAATGGCTCAGGGCCGGCACCTGCCGGCCCTGGCTCAGGCCGCGAACCGGCCGCCGCCGAGGATGCGGTCCAGCAGTACCAACGCACCATGCACATTGGGTCGGGCGCCCATCGGCATCACATCGGTATCCGGTAAGGTGGCATCGTCGTAACCAGACTCCATGACCAACTGGTGCATCTGGTTGCCATTGAGATAGACGTGATGCTGCTCCAGGGCGTAGGACTGAATCAGGCTCAGCGCGCCGCACACCATCGGCGTAGCACTGGAAGTGCCAGCATAGCTGTCTGTGTAGTCCCTGCCCTCACCAGACAAGTCCTGCAAGTCCCCATAGGAAAGCGTGACTACGCTATCGCCCCAGGCATTGAGCATGCGGTAAGGGTAATGGTGGTTGGAGTAGGTATGGGGCTTGCCGTCATACGAGCGGCTGGCGCCCACCAGAATGGTGCCCGAATCGCCGTGGTCATTGAAGTAGCGCCAATTGGCCAGATCCACGCCGTGCCCTTCAAAGGTATTTCGTTCTGCAAGGGTCTTGCTGCTGCCATTGGCCGCGGCATTGACCACCACCGCACCGCGCTGGCTCAACTGCTGCATGACGGTCCACCAGGCCTTGTCGTGCAAGGACGGCAGCCGCGTGCTCAGCACGTCGACATTTGCAGCTTGGCGATTGATGCCGACGATGTCCCCGGGTTCTACATTGCGCAGCAGATCCTTGAGCGCCTGGAAATTGCCCTGGGCATCTCTCGCGCGGTTGTTGTACAGGTACAGCTCGCTGTCATGGCTGATCCCCGTGGCGCCGAACCCGTTACGCTTCGCCAGAATGATACCCACTGAAGCAGTGCCATGGCGCGGATCATGGTTTGGCTCAAGCGACACGACGCTCAAGGCCGGGTTGCCACGCAGGTCTTCATGCCCAACATGCAAACCACCGTCGCTGAAGTGAATCCGCGCGCCCTTGCCCGTCACCTTGCCGGCCCAGGCCTTGCGTGCATTAAGGCCCTTCCAGCGGGGGCCGGGCTCGTCGAGGTAGTTCTGGCGTGGTTCGAAGTCGGGCGTGGGTTGGGCATTTTCATCAGCCCTGCTGCCTGCCACCACTGCAGTACCTGTCAGCAAGGTTGCCAACAGCCCCGCCAGCACGAATGCGACAAGGTTTGGTTCCGACGTTACCGGCAACACCTGCATGGATACTACGTAATCCAGCGCGGCCAACGACTTGAGCAATGCCAGATAGGTGTCATTGAGCATGCTGTCAGGCTGGTCCAGGTAATAGTACTGACGGAGTACCTGAAGCCTGTCATCGTCCAGTTCATGTTTGTCCAGGACAGGCCTGGGCGCGATCACCGACTTCAGGTTCGGCCAGTAACGCGACAGGGCAGAGCCCGAAGCGGGCTCCAGGTCTCGAAGGAAGTGCTCATACCCCCCGACACTGAACTCGATGACCAGGGTCGGGTACGAGGTGCCTGGTGCCAATAGGGGCAGCGCAGGGTCGGCCACGTCCGCGGACGCCAACGCCCGCTTGCGACGCCCACTATCAGAGGGCAACGGAACCTTGTCCAGCACACTGCGGTTGAGTTCCTCAGCCTTGATGTCGAGTACCAGCGGCGGCATGTCGATGACACCGGCCCCTCCGACAGGCCGGTTCATCGCCCGCGCATGTTCATCCCGCAACACCACCCTTGGCCGAATGGTGTAGACCCCCGCCTCCTCCTCGGCGAGTAATGTGGCTGGGCAGCCGTGGTCACTGAGTTTTCCGGTGTGGGCCTGGGAATAGGCCGAAACCCCTCTGAAGGACACCGGGCCATCAGGGCCGGCCCGTTCCAGTTCGTAGCGAATGCGACCGACCTTGTGCAGGTCTGCGCCACTGCAACGAACGTGTAGCTTTCCATCAAATCGGAAGTTGCGGTAATAGACGAAATTCAAGTCCAGCGTCATCAGGAATGCCTCGCAAAATGGGCTTGCCAAACGGCACTACGCACCTTTGCAAACCGCGGCCCCCGCTGGCAGCAGGAGCCCGTTCCCTACCGCCGTCGGCAAGGCGCGGGAGGGGTCGTCTACACTTGCCCGCACCTACCCCACGGCAACCGACGAGGGCCCTGATGAAGAAAATTCCAACGCTGCTGGCCGGCCTGCTGCTCGCCGTAGGCCTGGCCAGCACCGACAGCGCCGCGTCGGCAGAGCGCAGCGAGCCCATCCACTTTGGCGCCATCGGCTGGGAAAGCGGCGCACTCACCACCGAAATCCTGCGCCTGATCGTCGAGCGTGGGTATGGCTACCCCACCGACACCCTGCCCGGCAGCACGGTCAGCATGGAAGTGGCGCTGGCACGCAACGACCTGCAAGTGATCGCCGAGGAATGGGCCGGGCGCAGCCCTGCCTGGGTCAAGGCAGAAGCGGCCGGACAGGTGTTCGCGCTGGGCGACACGGTCAAGCATGCCGAAGAAGGCTGGTGGGTACCGGCCTATGTGGTCGAAGGCGATGCCACGCGCAAGCTCAAGCCCATGGCACCCGACCTGCGTAGCGTCGATGACCTCAAGCGTTACCCGCAGGTGTTCCGTGACCCCGAGTCGCCCGACAAAGGGCGTTTTCTCAATAGCCCCAGCGGCTGGACATCCGAGACCGTCAACAGCCAGAAACTCAAGGCCTACGGGCTGAGCGACCTGTATACCAACTTCCGCAGCGGTTCCGGGGCCGCCATGGATGCCGAAATCGGCTCGGCCATCCGCCGTGGCCAACCGGTGCTGTTCTACTACTGGAACCCGACCCCGTTGATGGGCCGCTACAAACTCATACGCCTGGAAGAGCCGCCGTTCGATGCCCAGGCCTGGGCGACCCTCACCGATGCCGGAAACCCCAAGCCCAAGGGCAGCCGCTCGCTGCCGGCCAAATTGTCGATTGGCGTGTCCAAGGCCTTTCGTGACGGCTACCCGGAGCTGGTGAGCGTGTTCGAGCGGGTCGACCTGCCCATCGACCGCCTCAACAAGGCACTGGCCGACATGAGCGAAAAACGCACGCCGCCCCGCGATGCTGCCCTCACCTTCCTGCGCGATAACCGCGAGGTGTGGAAAGCCTGGTTGCCTGCGGACATTGCCACCAAGGTCGAGGGCAGCCTGTGAGCGGCGGCTTCCCCCAAAGCCTGCAGTTCTCCTTTGCCGACAGCGTCAACCGGCTGGTCGACTGGCTGGTGCTGAACTACGGCGATCACCTGCGCAGCCTCTCTGACCAGTTGCTGCAACTGCTGGTCGGCCTGGAAACCCTGCTGCGCCTGCTGCCGTGGTGGCTGCTGCTATTGCTGACAGGCCTGCTCGCCTGGCATGCCAGCCGCAGCTTGCTGCGCAGCGCGGTACTGGTGGCGCTGCTGGCCCTGATCGGCATGCTCGGGTTGTGGGACAAACTGCTGCAGACCATGGCTTTGGTGCTGGTCAGTACCGGCCTCTGCGTGCTGGTGGGCGTGCCGCTGGGCATCCTGCTGGCTGCTCGGCCGCTGGCGAAAAAGCTGCTGTTGCCAGTGCTGGATGTGATGCAGACCCTGCCCGCCTTCGTTTACTTGATCCCGGTGCTGATGCTGTTCGGCCTGGGCAAGGTGCCCGCCGTGTTCGCCACGCTGATCTATGCCCTGCCACCGCTGGTGCGGCTGACCGAACTGGGCCTGAGCCAGATCGACCCTTCGCTGCTGCAAGCCGCCCATGGCCTGGGGGCCAGCCGTTGGCAGCGGCTGCGGCGCATCGCCCTGCCGCTGGCGCTGCCGAGCATCATGGCCGGGCTCAACCAGTCGGTGATGATGGCCCTGTCGATGGTGGTGGTGGCTTCGATGATCGGCGCCCGCGGGCTGGGCGAGGACGTGCTGGCGGGGATCCAGACCCTGAATGTCGGTCAAGGCGTCGAGGCCGGGCTGGCGATTGTCGCCCTGGCCATGGTGATCGACAGGATCAGCCAGGCCTATGGGCGTAATGCACGTTGAACAGCGTTGCCTGCCCGGCCCTGTCGCCGGCCAGACACCACCGGTGAAGTACCTGTGGGAGCTGGCTTGCCGGCGATAGGGCCGGGCCTGACAATGCAGCCCTGTCAGCTTGAAACCGGACCCATCCGCATGTCCCTCAAAGCCCTGCGCACCCTGGTGACCATCGCCCGCCACGGCACCTTCGCCCGTGCCGCCGACCTGCTCAGCCTCACTCCTTCGGCGGTGAGCCTGCACATCAAGACCCTCGAAGACGAGCTACAGGTGACCTTGTTCGACCGCAGCCGCAGGCAGGTGGCGCTGACCGAAGCCGGCCAGTTGGCGGTGGCCCGCGCCGAGACCATCCTGGGGGCCTACGACGAGCTGGCCGACGCCCTGGCCAGCGGGCCGAGCCTGCGCGGCCGCCTGCGCCTGGGGGCGATCCACACGGTGCTGGCCCGGCGCCTGCCCAAGGCGCTGGTGTGGATAAAGGCGCACCACCCACAGCTGCATGTCAGCGTGGCCTCAGGCATGTCGGCAGAGCTGGCACGGCGGGTGGAAGACGGCGAACTCGATGCAGCGATCACCACCGAACCGGTCAGCCCCTACCCGCAAAGCCTGGACTTCACGCCGTTGTTCGAAGACCGCTTCTGGGCCATCGCCAGCCCCGAGCTGGCCGGGCAAAGCGTGCCGCAGCTGCTGGCCAGCCAGCCGTTCCTGCGTTTCGACAAGCGTGCCTGGGCCGGGCGACAGATCGAGCAGGAACTGCGCCGGCAGCATTTGCAGGTAAGCGAGCAGATGGAGCTGGACAGCCAGGAAGCGCTGGCGCGCATGGCGGTGATGGGCCTGGGCGTGGCGATCATCCCCATGGCCGATGACGACCTGCAACGTTTGCCACCGGCCACCTGCCTGCCGTTTGGCGAACCGCAACTGACTCGGCGGGTGGTGTTGCTGGAGCATGAGAAGAGCCAGCGGCGGCATTTGAGTGCGGTATTGAAGACTGCGCTGGAGGCGTGAGACTACCGGGGGCACAAAGCGCCCCCAGAGCAAACATGCATTTTTCCTCAACAGTCAGTAAAGAAAACAACGTTTTTACAGATCGATCCGCACCAGTAGTCTGTGCCCCGTACCCGACCACGGAACGTCGATCATGCTCCACTTGCTGCTGACCACCCTGCTGCCGATCATCCTGCTGATTGCCCTGGGCACTTTCCTGCGCCTGCGCGGCTTCCTCGCCGATAACTTCTGGCCCGGCGCCGAGCGCCTGAGCTATTACGTATTGCTGCCGTCGCTGTTCCTCCACGGTCTGGCCACCGCCAACCTCGATGGCGTGCCGGTGCTGGGCATGGTCGCCGTGCTGATGCTCTCGACCCTGGCCGGGGCCGTGCTGCTGGTGCTCTACCAGGGTGCAATGAACCACGATGGCGCCGACTTCACCTCGGTGTTCCAGGGCGGCATCCGCTTCAACAACTACATCGGCGCCACCCTTGCAGCCGGTATCTACGGCAGCGCCGGCATCGCCCTGGCGGCGGTGGCCAACGCTGCCATCGTGCCCTTGGTCAACCTGCTTTGCGTACTCGTGTTCGCCCGTTTCAGCGCCCGCCATAGCTCACCAGGCAAAGTGCTGCGGGCGATCTTCGCCAACCCCTTGATCGTTGGTTGCGCCGGTGGGTTGCTGCTGCGCGCCAGCGGGCTAGGCTTGCCAGCAGGTATCGAACCTACGGTGAAGGCCTTGGGCCAGGCCGCCCTGCCGCTGGGCCTGCTGTGCGTCGGCGCCGCCCTGGGTGGCGCCCGCCTGGGCCAACAGGTGCACCCGCTGATGGCGGCGTCGGCATTCAAGTTCCTGATCATGCCGCTGACCACCTGGGCCCTGTGCCGCATGCTTGGCCTGGGTGGCCAGGCAGCGGTGGTGGCGGTGCTGTTCCAGGCACTGCCGACCGCGTCATCTTCCTATGTGATGGCCCGGCAAATGGGCGGTAACGCACCGCTGATGGCCACCATCATCGCCCTGCAGACCGTGGTGGCTGCCGCCACCCTGCCTTTGGTACTCATGCTTGCGCTTGGCTAGACTGTGACGGCTGCAAGGTACGGTGTGATACGAACGATTACCAAGTCATCGCACTTTTCCGCCGACCAGTGGTCTACTCCCTCTTTTGCCGCCAGCAACGAATGCCGGCGATTTCATTGCTTTGCACGATCCCGGGCCAAAAGCCCTGGGCTTGTGTAGGATGAGCAGCGCAAACCACGACGCTGCCAGTCATAGGGAGATCCACATGCGCGTCCTGTCATCCGTTGCCGCCTTGTCGCTGGGCCTGGTCGTCTCGACCGGGGCACTGGCTGCCACCGGCGAAGAGGCGCAACTGATCGATTCGATCAATGTCTACCGCAGCAAGGCCCAGCCCTGCGGTGGCGAAGCGTCGTTGGAGCTGCCGCCGCTCAACAGCGATACCCGTCTGGCGCTGTCGCCAGAGGGTACCCGCGACCTGCAGCAGGCCATGACCCGCGCCGCCTACCCAATGGTCAACGTGCAGGCCATCAGCCTGTCGGGGCCGCGTGATGCGCGCGCTGCCATGCATGCCATCGAAGAGAGCTTCTGCCAGGTGGTGCTCGACCCACAGTTCGTCGATATCGGCGTCAGCCAGGAAGGCCGCGACTGGCGCATCGTGCTGGCGCGGCCGCTGCTCAGCGGCCGCCTGGGCGACTGGCAGGCCGAGGGGCAGAAGGTGCTGCAGGAAATCAATGCCGCGCGCAAGGTGCCGCGCCAATGCGGTGGCCAGCCCTTCGCCGCCGCCCCCGCGCTGAGCTGGAGCACGGTGCTGGCCGGGGTCGCCGCCAACCACACCCGGGCCATGGCCAACCAGAACTTCTTCGACCACATCGACAAGGATGGCCGCACCCCCGGTGACCGGGCAGAACTGGCCGGCTACCTGTACCAGCAGATCGGCGAAAACATCGCCGCCGGGCGTGACACTGCGCGCAAGGTGGTCGATGGCTGGCTGGATAGCCCGGGGCATTGCGCGACGCTGATGAACCCGGACTTCCGTGAACTGGGCGCTGCGTATGCGGTGGACCCGAAGAGTGATGCGGGGATTTACTGGACCGGGTTGTTCGGGACGCCGCAGTAAACCCGCTTTCATAGGACTCATTGAATTAGCAGGGTCCCTGTGGGAGCGGCTTCAGCCGCGAACACCGGCGCAGCCGGTGCCATGCAGCGCGGTGGCTTCTTCGCGGGTAAACCCGCTCCCACAGGGTACGTGGACCGCTGGTGAATTCAGCTTTCTACGTGACAGCGCAGTTCACGGGCCGTGCAACCAAACCGTCGCCGCACGCACTTGCCCAGGTAACTG
>NZ_JAFGYJ010000167.1:0-615 GCF_017490805.1 Pseudomonas sp. 43(2021) | reverse complement strand
GATCTACGACACCCTGACCAAACACAGCCTCGACGAGCCGTTCACCGAGTACGGCCTGATTGCCAGCAAGATCGAAAAAGCCTACGACAACAGTTGGGTGCGCTTCTACCTGCGCCCGGAAGCACGCTTCCACGACGGCCACCCGGTGCGCGCCGACGACGTGGTGTTCAGCTTCGAGACGTTGACCAAGGAAGGCTCGCCGATGTTTCGCGGCTATTACAACGACGTCGCCGAAGCCATCGCCGAAGACCCGCTGAAGGTCTTGTTCAAGTTCAAGCACAGCAACAACCGCGAGCTGCCGCTGATCCTCGGCCAGTTGCCGGTCCTGCCGAAACACTGGTGGGCCAGCCGCGACTTCAACAAGGGCAATCTGGAAATCCCGCTGGGCAGCGGCCCGTACAAGGTCACCCAAGTGAAGGCCGGCCGTTCGGTACGTTACGAACGGGTCAAGGATTACTGGGGCAAGGACTTGCCGGTCAACCGTGGCTTCTACAACTTCGACACGATGACCACCGACTACTACCGCGACAACACCGTCGCCCTCGAAGCGCTGAAGGCCGGGCAGTTCGATTATTGGCTGGAGATGACCGCGAAGAACTGGGCCAGCGCCTATAA
>NZ_JAFGYJ010000166.1:0-615 GCF_017490805.1 Pseudomonas sp. 43(2021) | reverse complement strand
ACCCGAGTTCTCTCAAGCGCCTTGGTATTCTCTACCTAACCACCTGTGTCGGTTTGGGGTACGGTTCCCAGTTATCTGAAGCTTAGGAGCTTTTCTTGGAAGCATGGTATCAACCACTTCGTCGCCTAGAGGCAACTCGTCATCAGCTCTCGGCCTTGAAATCCCGGATTTGCCTAAGATTTCAGCCTACCACCTTAAACCTGGACAACCAACGCCAGGCTGGCCTAACCTTCTCCGTCCCTCCATCGCAATAACTGGAAGTACAGGAATATTAACCTGTTTTCCATCGACTACGCTTTTCAGCCTCGCCTTAGGGACCGACTAACCCTGCGTCGATTAACGTTGCGCAGGAAACCTTGGTCTTTCGGCGTGCGAGTTTTTCACTCGCATTGTCGTTACTCATGTCAGCATTCGCACTTCTGATACCTCCAGCAAGCTTCTCAACTCACCTTCACAGGCTTACAGAACGCTCCTCTACCGCGTCATCAAAGATGACACCCGTAGCTTCGGTGCATGGTTTGAGCCCCGTTACATCTTCCGCGCAGGCCGACTCGACTAGTGAGCTATTACGCTTTCTTTAAAGGGTGGCTGCTTCTAAGCCAACCTCCTAGCTGT
>NZ_JAFGYJ010000165.1:0-616 GCF_017490805.1 Pseudomonas sp. 43(2021) | reverse complement strand
TCGCTGCCGTGGCGCCGTATTCCGGGGCCATGTTGGAAATTGTGGCGCGGTCGCCGAGGGTCAGCGCTGCTGCACCTTCACCGAAGAACTCCAGCCAGGCACCGACGACTTTCTGTTTGCGCAGGTATTCGGTCAGGGCCAGGACCATGTCGGTGGCGGTGATGCCCGGTTGCAGCTTGCCGGTCAGTTCGACGCCAACGCTTTCCGGCAGGCGCATCCACGACGCGCGACCGAGCATCACGCTCTCGGCTTCGAGGCCGCCGACACCGATGGCGATCACACCGAGCGCATCGACGTGCGGCGTGTGGCTGTCGGTGCCGACGCAGGTGTCGGGGAACGCCACGCCTTCACGCACCTGAATCACTGGCGACATTTTCTCCAGGTTGATCTGGTGCATGATGCCGTTGCCCGGCGGGATCACATCGACGTTCTTGAAGGCCTTTTTGGTCCAGTTGATGAAGTGGAAACGGTCTTCGTTGCGGCGATCTTCGATGGCGCGGTTCTTCTCGAAGGCCTGGGCATCGAAACCGCCCGCCTCGACGGCCAGCGAGTGGTCGACGATCAGTTGCGTCGGCACCACCGGGTTGACCTGCGCCGGGTCGCCGCCCTGCAAAGC
>NZ_JAFGYJ010000164.1:0-617 GCF_017490805.1 Pseudomonas sp. 43(2021) | reverse complement strand
GTACTGTTCCGATAGAAGAGCACAAACGCTCTCAGCCTGCGAACATCAAACTTGCGATGCCTTGATCAACAGCGAACCGCGCCGGCGCATGAGGGCGTAGTAAGCGCACGCAGGGCACAGCAAGCCAACGACCCACGCCAGGTCTACGCCTTGCAGGCTGGTGGCAACAGGCCCGACGTACATGGAGGTGTTCATGAACGGAATTTCCAGAGCAATGGTGCAAAGGAATACTGCGATTGCTGTCCAGTTCACCCGACCGTAGATGCCTGCCGGATCGAAGATGTCGGTAATCCGGTAAACGCCTTTGCGCAGCGCGTAGTAGTCGACAAGATTGATCGCCGTCCAGGGGATCAGAAAGTAGCTCATGAAAAAGATGAAATTCAGGAAGAACTGCAGAAAGTCGTCCTGCGCCAATGTGCATAAACCGGTTGCGATCGTGCAGATGATCAGCAGGAATCCCGCACGTACAGACGGGGTGATTTTGAGCGCAGAGAAAGGCTCGATCATCGTGATCGTCGACATGAAAGCGCCATACAGGTTGAACACATTGATGGCGATCTGGCCGTATAGCACGAATGCCACCATCAGCAGCGTGCCTCCTCCGAGCAGGCCTATAA
>NZ_JAFGYJ010000163.1:0-619 GCF_017490805.1 Pseudomonas sp. 43(2021) | reverse complement strand
CCGACGCTCCATGCCTTCAGCGATATTGGAAGGCACTGAAAGTGCAGAACGGGTGATCTGATCCTTGAATCCAAAATCCCCGCACCGCGCAAACTCTTTGAAAATCCTCACCGCCAGACATTTGCTTCGCTGCCATACAACCAGTCTCTCGAAATCCATTACGAGTCATCCGATTCCGGCCCGCAGCAACCGGCTGCAAGCGCCAAACTGCAAAGCTACTCATACCGCCTTTAACTCGCAGCTTGCCGCTTGTAACTCGAAGCTTAAAAGTAACCTTGACGTTTTTTGTCTTCCATCGAGCCTGCGCCATCGTGGTCGATGACCCGGCCCTGGCGCTCGGAAGTTCGCGTCAGGAGCATTTCCTGAATGATGTCCGTCAGGCTTTCGGCCTCGGACTCCACCGCGCCCGTCAACGGGTAGCAGCCAAGGGTGCGGAACCGCACTTTCTTTTTCACGATGCGCGCTTTGTCTTCATCGGACAGGTGCTCGAGGATGCGCTCGTCGTCGATCATGATCAGCGTGCCGTTCTTCTCGATCACTTCGCGTTCGGCGGCAAAGTACAGCGGCACAATCGGGATGCCTTCGAGATAGATGTACTGCCAGATGTCCAGCTCGGTCC
>NZ_JAFGYJ010000162.1:0-622 GCF_017490805.1 Pseudomonas sp. 43(2021) | reverse complement strand
GGTGTTACTCGTCGAAGATCTGACCGAAACGCAGATGCTCGAAGATAAACTGGTGCATTCCGAACGGCTGGCCAGCATCGGTCGACTCGCAGCGGGTGTGGCCCACGAAATCGGTAATCCGATCACCGGCATCGCCTGCCTGGCGCAGAACCTGCGCGAAGAGCGTGAAGATGACGGCGAGCTGACGGAAATCAGCGGGCAGATTCTCGAGCAGACCAAACGCGTCTCGCGCATCGTCCAGTCGCTGATGAGCTTCGCCCATGCCGGCAGCCATCAGCACAACGACGAACCAGTGTGTCTGGCCGAAGTCGCGCAGGACGCCATTGGCCTGCTGGCGCTGAACCGGCGCAATTTCGAAGTGCAGTTCTACAACCTGTGCGATCCCGATCATTGGGTCGAAGGCGACCCGCAACGGCTTGCCCAGGTGCTGATCAATCTGCTCTCCAACGCCCGCGACGCCTCGCCGCCGCACAGTGCGGTACGGGTCAAGAGCGAAGCCGGCGAACACACGGTCGATCTGATCGTCGAAGACGAAGGCAGTGGTATTCCGTCGAGCATCATGGACCGATTGTTCGAACCTTTCTTCACCACCAAGGATCCGGGTGAAGGCACCGGTCTGGGC
>NZ_JAFGYJ010000161.1:0-623 GCF_017490805.1 Pseudomonas sp. 43(2021) | reverse complement strand
CCAACAGTGAGCGGTTGATGCGCAAGCGGATCAGCGTGATGAAGTAGGCGTAACTGGCGGTGCCGGCGACGATCAGCGCAATCGCCGTGGCCGACTGCGCCAGGCCAATGGCAATTAGCGCGAACAGTCCGTAGAGCATGGCCATTGGGTTGCGCTGGCGGATCATCGGCAGCAGCAACAGGATCGCTATCGCGTTCAGGCGTGCACCGGCATTCTTTTCCGCGAACACCCCGCGAAACGCACCGTCACGAATGCCGCCGGAAATGAAGGCGATGTCCGGGCGAATCACGGCGAAGATCAAGCCGACCAACGCCGCCGCACCGATCACACAGCCGAACAGAAACGCAATGCGTTCCAGGCTGTAGCGCCAGGCAATGAAACCGGCGAAAAACACCACACTGAGCAGCGCGACGAAACGCTTGAAGCTGAGCATCGGCTCGCTCGACCAACTGATCGACGCTGCCACGCAGCCGAGAAACAGCAGCAAGAACAGGTTCTGCCGGTAGAAGCTTTTACTGAGGAAGACCTTGTGCCGGATGAAGAAAAACAGCGGCACCAGCAAGGTCAGCAAGCCGCAGACCTGATTGGCCAGATTGCCTTCCAGATCCTGCTGGGCATCATCC
>NZ_JAFGYJ010000160.1:0-624 GCF_017490805.1 Pseudomonas sp. 43(2021) | reverse complement strand
CCTTTACCCGTCGGATAAATCGTCTCGAGCATGTGGTCGAAAAACACGAAAGGCCCGACGTTGCGGCATTTGGCTGACGGCAGCGGGCGCAGAATCGGCTGGCCTTCGACGTCTTCGGCGCGCGGGCGGATGATCAGGAGTGGCGTGTCCATGGTGCATTCCAGGCTGAGCGGGTGATGCCAGAAGCATAACCCGCCGCTGGCATCAGGAGGATTATTGGCTGTCGAAGCCTTGCGGTGCGTGCGTTTCGATGCTGACTTCGCTGGTGGTCATCAATTTGTGAATCGGGCAGCGATCGGCCACACGCAGCAGTTCCTCGCGCTGGGCGTCGGTCAGTACGCCTTTAAGGGTGAGGGTGACATGCAGGGCGTATTTGCCTTTCTGTTCCTGGCTGTTGTCGCGCTTTACCTCGACTCCCACGCCGGTCAGCGGGATGTCTTTTTTCTTCGCATACATTTTCACGGTCAGCGCTTTGCAGGCGCCCAGCGCAGCGTCGAAGTAATCGTGTGGCTCTGGCGCGGTGCCTTCACCCCCGGAGGTTTTCGGTACATCGGCAAACAATTCATGGTCGTCGATCTGGACGGTGTGACGAAAACCTTCAGCGGAGACGGTATTGACGGTAAC
>NZ_JAFGYJ010000159.1:0-625 GCF_017490805.1 Pseudomonas sp. 43(2021) | reverse complement strand
GTGTTGACCCACGGAATGCCCTGGGTCGTGTGCACCGCGTCTTGCAGATCCTTGAGACTGCCGGCCCGGTTCATCGCATACCACTGTTCGAGCACGCGATCGTTGTCGAGGTTGGCATCGCGCAAGCTGTAGGCATATTGCTTGTCCCAGTCGAGCTTGCCCGGCCATTGCACGATCGGGCCGAACTTTGAACTGTAGATATCGCGCTTCACTGGCACGACCTGCCCGTCAGCCTGCTTGACCTGCACGGTAACCGCCTGCTTGCTCAGTGGCAGCGACTTGCCATCGAGCAAATACCGGGTCGGATCCTTTGGATCGAGTTGCAGGCGATACAAGGTGAAGTGTTTCGATGAGTCGACAGTGTGGGTCCAGGCCAGATGCTGGTTGAAACCGATGTTGATCATCGGCAGACCCGGCAAAGCCGCGCCCATGACATCGAGCTTGCCGGGGATGGTCAGGTGCATCTGATAGAAACGCATGCCGCCGACCCATGGGAAATGCGGGTTGGCCAGCAACATGCCACGGCCGTTGAACGAACGCTCGCTGCCGACCGCCACGGCGTTGCTGCCGCGATCCAGGGCGAAACGTTGCTGACGGGCGTCGGCCAACTGGAACGCCTCGGTGT
>NZ_JAFGYJ010000158.1:0-625 GCF_017490805.1 Pseudomonas sp. 43(2021) | reverse complement strand
GGCGCTGATGTCGTGAGCGATGCGGAAACCTTCACGGGTAGTGGCTTCGGTGAAGTCGCCGTCCAGTTGGTCGCCCGGGGCGAAGCCGACGGAGTGCACGATGCAGTCCAGGCCGTCCCACTTCTTGCTCAGTTGTTCGAAGACCTTGGCGATTTCTTCATCGCTGGCCACGTCGCACGGGAAGCACAGCTCAGGGCTCGAACCCCAGCCTTGTGCGAATTCTTCGACGCGACCCTTGAGTTTGTCGTTCTGATAAGTGAAGGCAAGCTCAGCGCCCTCGCGATGCATGGCGGCAGCGATGCCGGATGCGATGGACAGCTTGCTGGCGACACCGACGATCAGTACGCGCTTACCGGCGAGAAAACCCATGTGTTGCTCCTCTTTCAGGTTATTGCGCAGTGGCTGGTGCCAGAAAAGCGGCTTCCAGCAACTGCTGTGTATACGGATGTTGGGGGGCGGCAAAGATACTTTGCGCGTCTCCCTGTTCGACCACTTGGCCATGCTTGACCACCATCAACTGGTGGCTCAGCGCTTTGACGACAGCCAGGTCATGGCTGATGAACAAATACGTCAGGTTGTACTTGGCTTGCAGTGAACGCAACAGCTCCACCACTTGCCGCTGCAC
>NZ_JAFGYJ010000015.1:0-138255 GCF_017490805.1 Pseudomonas sp. 43(2021) | reverse complement strand
CCATTACCACAGCCCGCACGCGCCGCCCCCGCCAGCGCAAGCCGGAGCCGGCCATCACCAGCATCAGCCAGCAACCTGCGGCACTGGAAGTCGCCACCGCCCCCAAGGGCAGCAACGAAGACAGCACCTCGGCCCGCCTGCCGGCCAGCTACCCCTACCGCACCCGTATGCGTCGCCAGGACTACGAAAAGGCGAAGCACGCGCTGCAGATCGAGTTGCTGAAGGTACAGAGCTGGGTGAAGGAAACCGGCCAGCGCGTGGTGATCCTGTTCGAAGGGCGCGATGCCGCAGGCAAGGGCGGCACCATCAAGCGCTTCATGGAACACCTCAACCCTCGTGGTGCGCGCATCGTTGCCCTGGAAAAACCTTCCGAGCAGGAAAAAGGCCAGTGGTACTTCCAGCGCTACATCCAGCACCTGCCCACGGCGGGTGAAATGGTGTTCTTCGACCGCTCCTGGTACAACCGCGCCGGGGTCGAGAAGGTGATGGACTTCTGCACGCCCCTGCAGTACCTGGAATTCATGCGCCAGGCCCCGGACCTGGAGCGGATGCTGTGCAACAGCGGCATCCTGCTGTTCAAGTACTGGTTCTCGGTGAACCGCGAAGAGCAGCTGCGCCGCTTCATCTCGCGCCGGGACGACCCGCTCAAGCACTGGAAGCTGTCGCCAATCGACATCAAGTCGCTGGACAAGTGGGACGACTACACCGCTGCCAAGGAAGCGATGTTCTTCCATACCGACACGGCCGATGCGCCATGGACAGTGATCAAGTCCGATGACAAGAAGCGTGCGCGGATCAATTGCATCCGGCATTTCCTGCACGCGCTGGACTACCCGGGCAAGGACCCTCAGGTGGCACATGCACCCGACCCTCTGCTGGTAGGTCGGGCTTCACGCGGGTTCGAAGAAGACGAGGCACCCCAGCCAGCAGCCTGAAAACTCGACCCGCCTTCGACAGACACCGCAGCCCGAAGACGGGCTGCGGGCGAATCTTATTCGTCCTGCATGGAACGGAGATGCTCGAAGGCATCCTCGGTCATTTCGCCCAGATAGGAAACTCCGTGCAGTTTGAGTTCGAACTCACTGTCCTCTTTGCCTTTTTGAACAATCGCCTCAAGGTCAGCCTTGGTGATTGACTGCCGGTTGCATTTGGCGAACCCCGTCGAATAGAAAAGCTCACCCTCCCCGTCATAGCCGTACAGGGTCACAAGGTAGTAGTGCTTCATCGCTCTCTCCTTCAGCGCAACTGTGCGCATCTGCAAACGCCGATTTGGCGCAATGTCGAGCCGCCACCCGAACATGGGTGACAGCGGGAGAGACGTTACGCAGGCCGGCTGGCAGGCATAATCAGGAGGCATGTCCATGGCAGAACGCCCCAGCCTGCGTTGCCTAGGCACAC
Organism: Pseudomonas sp. 43(2021); assembly: GCF_017490805.1. Classification (NCBI taxonomy): domain Bacteria; kingdom Pseudomonadati; phylum Pseudomonadota; class Gammaproteobacteria; order Pseudomonadales; family Pseudomonadaceae; genus Pseudomonas; species Pseudomonas sp. 43(2021). The sequence goes on along the minus strand of NZ_JAFGYJ010000015.1, from coordinate 136,857 downwards.
GGCTTGGGTTTCTCGGGCAATTGCGCTTCAATACGCGCACTTTCAGACACACCCAAGGATTGCCCCATGGCCACCCCTACCAAGCAACAGAAACGCGCCAAACGCGCAGCCAGCAAGGCCAAGCAGAACCGCATGGTACGCAGCGGCCAGGCAGTCAAGGCCAGTGCCGGCGACAGCGCCAGCATCGAGCAGGTGTACAACAAGGCCATGGAGTCGGGCAGCTACGACCCGCTGTTCAAGAAAATGAAGGAAGCCCAGGAAGGCGGCCTGGTGCCGATGATCTCGGTGTTCCTGGTGGACCCGCTGCTGGCCCTGGTGCTCAAAGGGCACAAGGAAGAACACGCCACCGACTACATCGTGCTGGTGTTCAACGCCTACCGCAAATGGCTGGATGGGGCCGACGAAGAAGCCACCATGGCCTGGCTGGAAAGCGATGAGTTCCAGGCAGCCTACGTGGCCGCTTCGGAGCTGGTTGCCAAGCAGCAACAGCAGCAGAAGCAGTTTGGCTGACAGGGCCATGTGACCTGCCCCGCCCATTCGCGGGTAAACCCGCTCCCACAGGGATATCACCGCAATTGAGATATGTGGTGTACCTGTAGGAGCGGGTTTACCCGCGAAGAGGCCGGTACAGGCAATAAAAAGGCCGCGCCCTTCACAGGACGCGGCCTTTTCATTTCAGCCAGCGCGGATCAGTTATCCAGCGCCACCCGCCCGGCAGCTTCACGCTTGCGGTGCACCAGCAAGCCAGCCGCCACCACACCAATGCTCAGCAGTGCGGTCGCGATGATTTCGGCGCGGTGGTCCTCACGCAGCGCCATCACCACCAGAATGGCAATGATGAAGGCAATGGTCGCCCAGGTCAGGCCCGGGAACAGCCACATCTTGAAGGTGATCTTCTCGCCGCGGGCCTCACGCTGGGCACGCATGCGCAGCTGCGATACGGCAATCACCAGGTACACCAGCAGCGCAATGGCACCGGAACTGGCCAGCAGGAACTCGAATACCTGGGCCGGGGCCACGAAGTTGGCGAACACACAGAGGAACGCCGCAGCAGTGGACAGCAGAACCGCCACATGCGGGGTAGCCGACTTGGTGGTGCGCTGGGCAATGGCCGGGGCGTCACCACGCTTGCTCAGCGAGAACAGCATGCGCGACGAGGTGTACAGCGCAGAGTTCAGGCAGCTGGTCACGGCGATCAGCACGACGATGTCGACGATCAGCTTGGCATTCGGCACGCCGATGCGGCTCAGCACGGTCTGGTAGGAACCGGTCTCGGCCAGGGCCGGGTCGTTCCACGGTACCAGGGCCACGACCAGGAAGATCGACACCAGGTAGAACAGGCAGATACGCCAGATCACCGAGTTGGTGGCGCGGCTGATCTGCTTGCCCGGGTCCTTCGACTCGGCTGCGGCGATGGTAACGATTTCGGTACCCATGAACGAGAACATGGTGGTCAGCATGGCTGCCAGCACCGCGCCCAGGCCGTTAGGCATGAAGCCCTGGGTGTCGAACAGGTGGCTGGCACCGCTTACCTGGCTGCTCGGCACAAAGCCGAACAAGGCAGCACAACCCACAGCGATGAAGCCGATGATTGCCAGCACCTTGAGCAGGGCGAACCAGAACTCGAACTCACCGTAGTTCTTCACGCTGCACAGGTTGGTCAGGGTCAGCGCCAGGGTGATGACCAGGGAGAACGCCCACAGGTCAACCGCAGGGAACCAGGCATGCAGAATGGCCGCGGCGGCGTTGGCCTCCAGCGGAATGACCAGCACCCAGAACCACCAGTACAGCCAGCCAATGGTGAAACCGGCCCAGCGCCCGATGGCGCGGTCGGCATATGTAGAGAACGACCCGGTGTCAGGCGAGGCGACCGCCATTTCGCCCAACATGCGCATGACCAGCACGACCAGCGTACCGGCGGCAGCATAGGCTAGCAGCACGGCAGGGCCGGCAGCAGCGATGGCGTGGCCGGAGCCAACGAACAGACCGGCACCGATGACGCCAGCGATGGACAGCATGGTCACATGCCGTTGTTTGAGCCCCTGAGCGAGGTCATTGGAATTGTTACCGCTCATTAAAACTACCTTTGTAAGGAGTGGACCACGCCGACTGCGGGTACGGAGCGCGCCTGGGGTTGACCTGGGCGTCGCTGCAATCGGCGGTTTCCTACTGGCAATAAGCGCGCCATGTGCTGAATGCATTCGTCAGAAAAGTCGTCGGGCCTTTTAGTACGCGGTTTGGAGGGCTTTCGGCCAGTGGCTGACCGAAAGGCCGCCAAATCATCGGATTACTGAAATACCCACTTACAAATGCACCAAAGGTGCTCCCAGGTAACACCTGTGCACCACTGCAATGCCAAAAAGTGCAACCTACAGGTACAACCTCAAGACCTGGCCGCCCCCGTTCGCGGGCACGCCCACTCCCACAGGTCAGGTGCAACCATTTGGGCTTTTTAAAGAACCTGTGGGAGCGGGCGTGCCCGCGAAAGGTCTAAAACCGCTTCCATGAGCGGGCCAAAGCTGGCACCATCGCGCCTTTTTTCATCAAGGCTCTGGTGCTGGGCGACACCTTCGCGGACATCCGCGCGACGTTGCGCTGCAACGATGCGACAAACTGCCCCACCAGCGCCCCGAGTGCCCAGCGACCCTGTTGGCCGTCATAATGCCGCTATGCTAGCTTGGCGCACGCCAGGAAGGCCGCCAACAGCTGGGAACGCACCCGTACACATGAGGACCGCACATGGCTCAGGCCACGCCCGCGCTGGAAATCCGCAATCTGCACAAACGCTACGGCGAGCAGGAAATTCTCAAGGGCATTTCGCTGACCGCGCGCGACGGTGACGTGATCTCCATCCTGGGGTCGTCCGGCTCCGGCAAGTCCACCCTGCTGCGCTGCATCAACCTGCTCGAGAACCCGCACCAGGGCGAAATCCTGGTCGCCGGTGAAGCCCTCAAGCTCAAGGCCGCCAAGAACGGCGACCTGGTCGCCGCCGACAACCGCCAGATCAACCGCCTGCGCAGCGAGATCGGCTTCGTCTTCCAGAACTTCAACCTGTGGCCGCACATGTCGATCCTCGACAACATCATCGAGGCGCCACGCCGCGTGCTCGGCCAGAGCAAGGCCGAGGCCATCGAAGCCGCCGAAGCCCTGCTGAACAAGGTCGGCATCTACGACAAGCGCCACAGCTACCCCGCCCAGCTTTCCGGTGGCCAGCAACAGCGCGCCGCCATTGCCCGTACCCTGGCCATGAAGCCCAAGGTCATCCTGTTCGACGAGCCAACTTCGGCGCTCGACCCGGAAATGGTCCAGGAAGTGCTAAACGTTATCCGCGCATTGGCCGAAGAAGGCCGTACCATGCTGCTGGTGACGCACGAGATGAGCTTTGCCCGCCATGTGTCCAGTGAAGTCGTCTTCCTGCACCAAGGCCTGGTCGAAGAGCAGGGATCGCCGCAGCAGGTCTTCGAAAACCCGACCTCGGCGCGTTGCAAGCAATTCATGTCCAGCCACCGCTAACGGAGCAATACATGCACACTTACAAGAAGTTCCTCCTGGCAGCTGCTGCCACGCTGGTAATGTCGGCCAACGCCCTGGCCGCAGAAAAACTGCGCATGGGTATCGAAGCCGCCTACCCACCGTTCAACAACAAGGATGCCAGCGGTAACGTGGTCGGCTTCGACAAAGACATCGGCGACGCCCTGTGCGCCAAGATGAAAGTCGAGTGCTCGGTCGTCACCTCCGACTGGGACGGCATCATCCCGGCCCTGAACGCCAAGAAGTTCGACTTCCTGGTGTCGTCGCTGTCGATCACCGACGAGCGCAAGCAGGCGGTGGACTTCACCGAGCCGTACTACTCCAACAAGCTGCAGTTCATCGCGCCGAAAAACGCCGACTTCAAGACCGACAAGGCTTCGCTCAAGGGCAAGGTGATCGGCACCCAGCGCGCCACCCTGGCTGGCACCTGGCTTGAAGACAACTACGGTGACGACGTAGAGATCAAGCTGTACGACACCCAGGAAAACGCCTACCTCGACCTGGTTTCCGGCCGCATCGACGGCATCCTGGCCGACAAGTACGTGCAGTACGAGTGGCTGAAGAGCAAAGACGGCTCGAACTTCGAGTTCAAGGGCGAGCCGGTGATGGACAGCGACAAGATCGGCATTGCCGTGCGCAAGGGTGACACCAAGCTGCGCGACGACCTGAACAAGGCCCTGGCAGAAATCAAGGCCGACGGCACGTACAAGAAGATCAACGACAAGTACTTCCCGTTCAGCATCGAATGATCCGCCCCGACCGGCGCGCCCTTGCGGCGCGCCAGTCCCTAGAATGACCTGCCCATGAATATCGACCTGCACGGATTCGGTCCGGCCATGATGGCCGGCACCCTGATGACCGTAAAACTGGCGCTTTGCGCCTTGCTGCTGGGCCTGGTGCTGGGCCTGCTCGGCGCCCTGGCCAAGACTTCCTCGATCAAGCCGCTGCAATGGCTTGGCGGCTTCTACTCGACCCTGGTTCGCGGCGTGCCCGAACTGCTCTGGGTACTGCTTATCTATTTCGGCACCGTCGGGCTGATGAACGCCCTCGGCGAAGCCCTGAACCTGCCGGGCCTGGAGCTCAGCGCCTTCGCTGCTGGCGTGATTGCCCTGGGCCTGTGCTTCGGCGCCTATGCCACCGAAGTGTTCCGTGGCGCCATCCTGGCGATCCCCAAGGGCCACCGTGAAGCCGGCCTGGCACTGGGCCTGTCCAAGGGCCGCATCCTGTCGCGGATCATCCTGCCGCAGATGTGGCGCATCGCCCTGCCTGGCCTTGGCAACCTGTTCATGATCCTGATGAAAGACACCGCACTGGTGTCGGTGATCGGCCTGGAAGAAATCATGCGCCATGCTCAAATCGGCGTGACCGTGACCAAAGAGCCGTTCACCTTCTACATGGTCGCGGCCTGCATCTACCTGAGCCTGACCATCATTGCCATGACCGGCATGCACTTCATGGAAAAACGCGCCGCTCGCGGCTTTGCGAGGGCCGAATAATGAATTGGGAAGTCATCATCAAATGGCTGCCACGCCTGGCCCAGGGTGCGACCCTGACCCTGGAGCTGGTGGCCATCGCGGTAGTTGCCGGGTTGATCCTGGCCATCCCGCTGGGCATCGCCCGCTCCTCGCGCCACTGGTACGTGCGCGCCGTGCCGTTCAGCTACATCTTCTTCTTCCGTGGCACGCCGCTGCTGGTGCAGCTGTTCCTGGTCTACTACGGCCTGGCGCAGTTCGACATGGTGCGTTCGAGTTCGCTGTGGCCGTACCTGCGCGACCCGTTCTGGTGCACCGTGCTGACCATGACCCTGCATACCGCCGCCTACATCGCCGAGATCCTGCGCGGCGCGCTGCAGGCGATCCCCAAGGGCGAGATCGAGGCGGCACGGGCGTTGGGCATGTCGCGGGGCAAGACGCTGTTCTACATCATGCTGCCACGCGCCGCGCGCATCGGCCTGCCGGCGTACAGCAACGAAGTGATCCTGATGCTCAAGGCCAGCGCCCTGGCCAGTACCGTGACCCTGCTGGAACTGACCGGCATGGCCCGTACCATCATCGCCCGCACTTACCTGCCGGTAGAAATCTTCTTTGCCGCCGGGGTGTTCTACCTGGTGATCTCGTTCGTACTGGTGCAAGGCTTCAAGCTGCTGGAGCGCTGGTTGCGCGTGGATGCCTGCCAAGGCCGCTAGACCACCTAGCCTTCTTCGCGGGTAAACCCGCTCCCACAGAGACCCCACGGCCTTCAAGCTGTGCACTATACCTGTGGGAGCGGGTTCACCCGCGAAGAGGCCCTAAAACCCAACACACTTCCTCCCCATGCCCAACCACCTCCACAGCCCCCACCTAAGCACCCGCTTCCAGGCCCTCGACCAGTTCCTGATCGAGCACCAGCAGCTGTGGAAACCCCGCCCCTTCACCACCCTGCAACTGGCCTGGGAAGCCGCCCACCCCGAGCTTGCCGCCCACCTGCGCCAATGCTCCCTGGCAGACGCCGAAACCGATAACACCGCTGCCCCATTGCCTGCCCCGTTCCCGCAACTGGCCCAGCAAGCCCAACAGCTTTCGACCCTCGGCAACCTCCCGGCGACCGATCTACCCACCGCCGCGCACCGCCTCGACGTCGCCGTCCCCGGCCGCAAATGGCAGCAGATCGAAGCCTTCGCCAGCCACCTGGCCTTCCGCGAACCGCCCCGCCACTGGCTGGACTGGTGCTCCGGCAAAGGCCACCTGGGCCGCCGCCTGCTGCAACCCGGCCAGCAGCTGACCTGCCTGGAATACGACGCCGAGCTGGTCGCCGCCGGCCAGGCCCTGAGCACGCACCACCATTTGCCGGCGCAACATGTGCACCAGGATGTGATGGCCGATGACAGCGCCCGCCACCTGGCTGGCGACAAAAGCGTGGTCGCCCTGCATGCCTGTGGCGACCTGCATGTACGCCTGATGCAACTGGCCAGCCAGCAAGGTTGCCGGCAACTGGCCGTGGCGCCCTGCTGCTACAACCGCATCGCGGCGCAGCAATACCAGGCGTTATCCACAGTCGCCCAAGCCTCCAGCCTGCGGCTGTCACTGGACGACCTGGGCCTGCCCCTGAGCGAAACCGTTACCGCCGGTGCCCGCGTGCGGCGCCAGCGCGACACCTCGATGGCCAGGCGCCTGGGCTTCGACCTGCTGCAGCGCCAGCAACGCCAGACCGATGAGTACCTGCCGACACCGTCACTACCCGTAGCCTGGCTGGAGAAGCCCTTCGATCAGTACTGCCGCGACCTGGCCGAACTCAAGCAATTGCAGCTGACTGGCAACCCGGACTGGGCAGCCCTGGAAGCCGCCGGCTGGCAGCGCCTGGCCGAGGTCCGCAACCTGGAGCGTGTGCGCAACCTGTTCCGCCGGCCGCTGGAGCTGTGGTTGGTACTCGATCGCGCCCTGTTCCTCGAAGAACAAGGCTACAACGTGCGCCTTGGCCTGTTCTGCGACTATCCACTTACTCCGCGCAACCTGCTTATCCTTGCCGAACGCGACCGTTAGCCGCAGCACAACCTGTGGATAACTCTGTGAACAAGCTTGTGATTACCTGTTGGATCCAAGCGCTATTTCAAGCGCTTGGCTTATTCCGGCTTGCCCGTCAAGGCCAGTAAAAACAGGCGTTTGCGCAAAGACCGGCGGTGTAGCGCTCCGGCATGCCTTTCGCGCAAGTCGCCGATGCCACTTGTGCATAAACATTTCTTGTGGTTGGCGCAAGCATTGTTTGCGGGGCCTTTGTGGATTCTTTTTCTTGCTCAAAAATCTGCAGGTTTGCGCAGTTACTGTGGGAGCGGGCGTGCCCGCGAACACGGGCGAAGCCCGTGCCATGCAATGCCGTGCCCACTCCCACACCTTTCAATGCGCCTTGTTCTTGGCAATCTCGATATCGTTCATCAGCGCCTTGGCCATGTCGCACAGATAATCGGCGGCGCCCAGGAATTTATGGTCATCCTCCATATCCCCCTCGCGCACCAGGTGCTTGATGTAGCCCATCAGGATCGAGACATGCTCGTAGGCAGCATCGACGGGGACGCCGGGCTGTACGCGTAGCAGATTGAGGGATGGGTTGCCGGCTGCGAGGAAGGTTTCCACGCCTGCGGTGGTGATTGGCTTGGGGCTGCGGGGATCAGTATCGATCGTTTTCAATTTTCAAACTCCCTAGTTCAAAGGAGCTGCCGTGTTCATTCTTTCTCACGGAACAAAGGCGGCAACCGTGCACGAGGTGAGAAACCGAGTGAACATAGGAAGCTCGGCCAGACCAAGGTCTGCCCGCGCACGGTCGCCATTACGCAGCCGATACGTTCAAAATCGGGTTCTCACACCCGGTCGCCACAGCGACCCGAAAACGGTATCCGTGAGCCATTTCCCCGACAACAGCGATACTTCGGCGGCGCGCGTAGGATAGTTCCGAAGCCACCAAACCCTGAAGCTGTTAGCCCTAAAGTTCAGAATCTTCGTACAGCTGATGGCCCTTTCGCGGGTAAACCCGCTCCCACAGGAATCACACAAGGCTTGAGAACAGTGATATCCCTGTGGGAGCGGGTTTACCCGCGAAGAGGCCAGCACAGGCAACAAAAAGCTAAAGCCCCACCGCTGATCCCGCCCAACGGTGTATCATCCGCCCCCCAAATCATTAAAAAGTGACGTCGCGCGCTGCCCGCCAGCCCCGCGACCTTCTGGCGTTGCGCCAGAACCGACATGGACTAACGGACCCGACCATCGTGACCCAGACCAAGCCCCTCGCCCTGCTGACCCTCACCCTGGCCCTGACCGGCTGCGCCAGCGGCACCGCTCCCCACCCCAGCAGCAGCCTGGGTTGGAACCACCCCGGCATGCAGCTGGGCGGCGACAACGGCCTGCCCCTGCGCACCGAAAGCCCCTGCCGCAAGCGCGGCTGCGACAACGACAAGCTGTTCTTCAACCCGGGCAAAACCGAGCCAAGCGTCACCACCATCCACCGTGGCTGGTAGGAAAATTCTTCTTTTAGGTCGGTGACTTAGGTCATTTGCGAACATTCGCAACGAAGTGGTTTACAGGCGCCAACCGATCGTTATAATGACGCCCCATTGCCGGTATAGCTCAGATGGTAGAGCAACTGACTTGTAATCAGTAGGTCCCGGGTTCGATTCCTGGTGCCGGCACCATACGCAGTATCAAAAAAGGCTCACCGAAAGGTGGGCCTTTTTTGTTTTCGCCGCAGGTCCTCACCGAAATCGTCGGTGCTAACAGGCGCTGAAGGCATGCGCTACAGCCAGGGCTTTTTTGCAAAGCGATGTTTCAACGAAACAACTCTGGCGCCATCCGTGAGTAAAGTGCCCTGCCAACCTCAGGAGCCCTGCCTCATGCTGCACCTGCAAACCCCTTTGGCGCAGGCCGTGCGCCAGCTCTTCGACAGAGCCTTGCCTCTACTGGCTGGGCGGTGTTCGGGAACAGTCAAGATCTATGTCTTTGGCGGGTGCGCCTTGCACCTGCTGACGAATGCCCGGGGCAGTGCGGATATCGATGCGGAGATTCAGGCCAGCGAACACCTGCTCAGGGACGAGATCAAGGCAGTTTATGCCGCGCCAGAAGACTACGAGCAGGATGGTCTGGACCTGTCCGTGGTGTTCGACCAGCAATTCAACAATTCGCTATGCCCCTTGCATGAAGACTACGATGCGCGGGCAATCCCCCTTCCCGGCCAGGAGTCCTCTCCGTTACAGGTTTTCATCGCTCACCCGATCGATCTCGCCATTTCAAAACTCGGGAGATTCACCGAACGCGATCAGGATGACATCAATCTGCTTATCAGGTCAGGCAAGCTGAATCTCAAGGAATTTGATAGGCTTGCCAAGGAGGCAATCGACTATTACCCCTGTGATAGAAGCACCGTAACCAGCTGCCTGAGGTTGATTCTCGATGAAGCGCGAGAGTGGGGCCAGTAATACCAGTGAGGCGATGACTGTGCCCTCGAATACGGCGCATGGGGCCCGGCATTGCGACACCTCCCCGCTCGATTACTCGCTAGAAAAACTCTGGGCGCTTGTGTCCTCTGACATGCCCCCCTCTGATCAACATACCCGTCAGGCACTCGAGCACCTGGTCGTTCAAGCTACAAAAACCTCGCTGGACAAGCTCGACAAAGCCGTTGCCGAGACTTTCGCTCTCCTCTTCTGGTACAGAAACGAGGATATGCGCGAAGCACTGGAAAATCGCTTGAACATGCCAAGGCTCGCCCCCGTAAGGAAGCGGCGCCTGATGTATCTGGTTGACCGGCTTCGCCGTTTTCCATGCATGAAGCCGGAACAAGCCGAGCAGATGAAGAAGCTGGTCACCCGCTGGAAGGATCTGGCTCAAGATCTGAATGGCAAACAGGTAGAAAAAGCGCAAGCGGTAAACCGTTACGACAAGGTTGCTGCTATGTGGGGCGTGGCTGAGCCCGTATCCAGCCTGATGAGCCTGGTACTAGACCTGCAAACCCGGCACTTCGTAGATGCCCATCATCTGCCGAACGGCTATGCCCAGTTGGCAACGCGTCCCCCTCACCACTGATCCGGTAATGTTGGGTCAGTTGAGGTTTGTAGTGACACGCCTAACTGTTCCTCTCAGCGACCTCAAATGCCGTACGGCGGAACCTCGCGAACGCGCCTACAAGCTGTTTGACGGTGGCGACATTTCGCAAGCACCCGGTGGCTAAATCTTGCTTCACTGAGACGTAGACGATTCTCCAAAACCCCCTCATCCCTCAAAACCTGGCGCGCCCCCTTTTGCGATGCTAGCCTTTCGGCATCACTTACCGAGGGCGAATATTTTGCTGAACATCTATGGAAAGATAACAACAATCGTCGTGACCATCGGATTTTCCGGAATTGCGCACTCTTATCAGATCAACCCTCAAGCAGATAAATACTGGAAAGGCTCCAACATATCAGGAAAGGTATACTGGCCTTTGCATGAAGAGCTCACCTATCGAGCTCGGGAATGTGAAGAGGGACAGACCGGATCAGCACTATTTGTCATCAAGTGCTCCACCGATATCCCGTCCCCCGGCGCAAACCCAAAAGGCAACAAGCAGGACTCTCTGATTAGAGGTGTTTGGTGGAATGACGATCCGAACCAACTCTTATTTGGATGGGGTTACCGCCATGCCAAATGGAGTGCATGGATGCGCGATGGCAACCTGATCGCCAAAACCGGAAGAAACTATAAAGGAAAAGATGCCAAGATCACCCAAAACTATTACATGCAGTATCGTTCACACTATGGTGACCTTCAGTTTCTTCATGCAATGGCCAGCTCGGACAACCAGCCTGCGGCAGTAACTCAGGCCGACATTCTTTCGTGGGCAGAATTTGCATACTTGGTTGCTACTGGCCGGATTGACGCAGAAACAAAATTCAAAGATGTGGATACAACAGACTTTCAAAAGCACTTCAGTCACCAGAAGGGTTGGACAATAAACTATCTTTTCGCTCCCACCTATCGTCTTTCGGAGCGTAAATACACCTCGCAAATGGCATTGGGTTCGCTACTCCATGTGATTCAGGATTCTTACTCCCGCGGGCATACTCTTCGCGATTTCAGCCCGTCGACCGCTTGCCCGTCAGGACGGGTTATTCAGTTTTATTCATATACTCACCAAGATACCGACCAACACCATCAGACTGACAAGCTTGCCTCCTGGAAAGCCCAAGGACTTACCGCGCCACAAGATCCGGTTACTGCGAGCGCCAACGTAATTCGATTCGCGAATAAGCGAGCGGAGTGGGCGGTAGTAAAAGATTATCTTCAGAATGTCGTATTTTGCACCGACAGTGATGCAATCGCTTCAGGTCCGGGTGATTATGCTGTTAGGAAAGGAGATCACGTGGCCAATTAAGCAGACTGAAGCGGCGCTTATTTGGTGATAAAGTCAATTCTTTGGGGCGGCTTTGCCGCTCATGGGCAAGCATGGCTGGCTCCTACGGTTACAGAATTCACCTGCATCGCCAGAAAAAATTATTGAGTTTGCGAATTCTAAGTGAAGGGGAAACAGGATCCCGCAGCAGACATCCTCTCGCACAGCATCAATCAAAAGAGTCTAAAAATTCCCGACTCGATTCCACATAAAGCCATAACTAGCTGATTTTTTTATAGATACCCTATGAGGTGCGTCAAAAAATCCACCAAATTCCAATTCCGAAAAAATCGGGACCTCATGGCCTACAACCGTTCGTCTGGTGCCGCACCATACGCAGTATCAAAAAAGCTCACCGAAAAGTGGGCCTTTTTTGCTTTCTGTGTCCCGCAATCCCTGCAACCCTACCGATTTCAAACCACCCCATGCATGAAAAATTCAACCGGTACGCTGAAAAACTCAGCAAAGCCCTTTATCTGGGCAACCGTCATCTTCCGCTTGTTGTTCAAAATCTCTGAAACCGCGCTCTGAGTTGCTATAGAGGCAAGGTCCTTCTGCTTCACCCCCCTGTCCGACAGCAGGAAGGCCAACGCTTCGGCCTGGCTCGCAAACGGCACGAGTACCGACTCACTCTCATACTCGTAGACACGATCCGTCACCATCTCTGCAAAGCGCGCTGCTGCGTGACCTTCGCTGTCGGCATGCGAGTAGAGCTCATCGATCAATGCCATCCGCGCCTGGAGTTCAGCATCGTCCTTGATAGGGTCATGGCAGGCAGCAAGTAGCTGGGTCATGGTTGCCATCTGGGTGTTCAGGCCATCCAGCATGGGTGAAATATTAGCGATGAAGGCATCTAGTCCATTGGCTTCGGTTTTATCCCGCTTCATGGTTGTCACCTGTCGAATCGGTAGGTTTTGGGCAAGTGCCAGGCGGCTACCTGACATCGCTCTTGCACCACTTGTCGTACTCCGCGTGCGACAGAATGGCCTTGATATAGAGGGTGCCCGTTCGTGTGTTGAGCCATGCGATCAGGCGGCATTCGTTTTTCTTGATATCGAACACATAGACATCAAGCGGCCCTTTACGACTGGCGGGCCTGAGTTTTGAACAAGGAATGCGGTCAACGTTCCAGCCAGAGGCGGTAGACCACGTATCCCTTAGCTGCTCAAAAGGCTCGAAGCGCAGCGTCGCCCTATCAAAGGTCGTGAGCCACAGGCTCAGGGGGGCTTTCCACTGGGCGTGAGCTTCGATGGCTTTGGTAACCGCCGCTTTCGTTATCACCCGCATCGTGTTGTCCCGGCGTACCAAGGTGCCTACAAATTATTCCAGATCCAGATATCTGTAAAGCAGATATCTGGATCTGGAATATGCGCTCTGCTGAAGGTCACCGGGACATTGATGCCGATCAAGCTGAATAGCGGACCGAGGTATAGGTTGGGGACATAGTCCTGAGGGAAGCTGACCATGGCCAAGAAATTCCCCACAAACCCCAGCCACCCGGAGCGCATCTGCTGGGGCTGCGACCTGTACTGCCCGGCCAAGGCGTTGGCCTGTGGCAATGGCGCGAGTCGGACCATGCACCCGGTGGAACTGTTTGGTGAGGACTGGGACAGTTTCGAGGACCGGCTGGAGAAGCCGATTGATCGCGAGCAAGGGGCTGGGCCCAGGTGAAATGGGGCAGCTTTGCGGCCCATCGCCGGCAAGCCGGGCTCTCATAGAACTGCACATAACTCATTGAGTTAGCAGGGGGCCTGTAGGAGCGGCTTTAGCCGCGAACACCGGCGCAGCCGGTGCCATGCACCGCGTTGGATTCTTCGCGGCTAAAGCCGCTCCCACAGGGGACGCGGATTGCTTGCCATTTCAGTTATCTACGCGACAGCGCAGCCCAAAGGGCTGGGCCATCTACCACAGGTACAGCGCATGGTTTGAGCCTGGCGCCGCCCCAACGATTCAGGTGCCGCGGTGGATGGCACGGGCTTCGCCCGTGTTCGCGGGCGCGCCCGCTCCCACAGGGATCGCGCCACCTGTTAGTTGCTCCCAAAGTACCTGTGGGAGCCCGGCTTGCCGGCGATGGGCTGCGTAGCAGCCCCAGGTGCGGTTGATCAGAACGCCGTACTGACCGTCAGCGACAGGTTGCGTGGGTCGCCGTAGATCGCCCCGGCATAGAACCCGTAGCGGGTGTAGTAGTGCTTGTCGAACAGGTTGTTGGCGTTGAGGCTGACGCTGGTGTCGTCGGTCAGCTGGTATTTGGCCATGGCATTCCAGATGGCATAACCGGACCAGTTCACGTCAGTGGCACCGTTGCTTACACCATTGCTCGGCTGGCCTGCCGGGCTGGAGATTGCGCGGATGTTGCTCTGCGCAGTCACCCCGGCGCCCAGTGTCAGGCGGTCGAGCGGGCCGGAAAGGCGGTAGGTGGTCGAGGCCTTGAACAGGTGCGACGGGTCGCTGCGACCGTCGCTGTCGACACGGCGGAAGTGCAGGTAAGTGTAGCCAGCGTACACGTTCCAGCTGGGGGTCAGGGCGCCGGCGATTTCCAGATCGATACCGTCGGTTTCCTGGCCGGAACCGGCCTTGTAGGCATCGCCACCGGTCGGGGTGGTGAGGTCGCCGTCGAGCACTGCCTTGTTTTCCTGCTTGGTGCGGAAGTAGGCCGCCGAGGCGTTCAGGCGGCCATCGAACCACTCACCCTTGATACCCGTCTCGTAGCTTTGCCCGCGAATCGGCTCGACCTTGCTGCCGCTGCTGGTTTCAGCGGTTTGCGGGGTGAAGATGTCGGTGTAGCTGGCGTACAGCGAGTAGTTGTCGTTGAGGTCGTACACCGCGCCCAGGTACGGGGTGACGATGCCATTCTCTTCCTGGCTGGTACGTGCGCCAGCCACGCTGCGGGTGGTGGCTGAGTAGTTGCTGGTGCGCACGCCAAGGATGACCGACAGCGGGTCGGTGATGCTCAGGCGGGTTGCCGCATACATGCCCTGCAGGCGGGTGGTGGTCTTGCTGTGGCGGCCGGTGCGCGAGGCGATGATGCTGTAGTCGTCATCCACGCCATTGCGCCAGTCGGTCAGCGGGAAGCCGTTGTTGGCGCGGAACTGGCAACCCAGCGCAGGCGCACTGGCCATGCCGTCGCCGACCATGGTGCAGGTGTATTCCGGCGACCAGGCCACGGTGCGGCTGTCGTTGTAGCCGACCATCGCCTGGTGGGTACGGCCGAACAGCTGGAACGGGCCGGACAGGTCGATCTGCGCCGACTGCTGGGTGGTGTCGGTGGAGCTGTGCAGGCCGTTGAGCACGGCACCGCTGCCATCCTGGTCCCAGTAGCCGCCGTAGCTGCCACGGCCCGCCGAGTTGACCTTGGCCAGGCCGCGGTGGTTGAGGGTTTCGGCGGTGCTCTGGGCGGCTTTCAGGTCCAGGGTCCAGTCGTTGTCGAAGCGGTGCTCCAGCGAGCCGAACGCGGTGCGGGTGGTGTACTCGCCAAAGCTCCAGCTAGGTACCACGTTGGTGCTGCGCGGCAGGTCGGTCTTGCTGCCATCACGGTACCAGATCGGGATGTTCGCTCCCCAGCCACCGCCGACAATCTTGTTGTACTCGTACTGGTAGCCGGCACCGAGGGTGGTGGCGTCGTCCAGGTCGAATTCGAAGTTGGCCAGCGCGGCGCGGGAGCGTTCGGACTGGTTGTCGCGGAATGAATTGGCATCCTGCTGGGTCATCACGAAGCGCGAACGCAGGCGGCCGTCTTCGGACAGCGGCAGGTTGAGGTCGGCGCCCAGGCGGCGCTTGTCCCAGCTGCCATAGGTGGCATAGGCGCTACCGCCGAACGTCCTGGTCGGTGCCTTGCGGATCAGGTTGACGGTGGCCGACGGGTCGCCGGTGCCGCCCAGCAGGCCGTTGGCACCGCGCACGATGTCGATGCGCTCGTACAGGTCCATGTTCAGCGCGTTGCCGCCACCACTGAAGTCAGAGCCGCCCTGGAACTGCAGGCCATCGACCTTCCAGTTGCTGATCGAATAACCACGGGCACGGTAGTCGGTACGCCCGCCCACTTCGGACTTGCTCGCGGTCACCCCCGGGGTGGTTTCCAGCGCTTGCTCGATGGTGTGGATGTCGCGGTCATCCATCTGCTGCCGGGTAATGGTGGTGACCGACTGCGGTGTCTGCCGCGGCGTCAGGGCCAGGCCGGTGGAGCTGCGGGTGCTTTCGACCGTGTAACCCAGCTGGCCGGCTTCGTCGGCGGGCAGCAGGGCGCTGTCTTCGATCTGCGTGGCGTCCAGCTCCAGGGGTTTGCTGTCGGCAGCCATCGCGCCACCACTGACGGCTACGGCGATGAACAAGGCCAGCGGTTTGAGGCAAATGCCGTCTCGGCTGATGGAAGGGAAGGCGTTCGGGGTGCTCTCGGCGTTCATTTGGGAAGGCTTCGTATTTGCAGATGATTTTTTGTTAGGATTCTAGGGATCGGCCCTCCGGGCTCCAGACCCGGCTTGTATGGGGATGTAATCGAACGTAACGAGCGCCACCGGCCCTCACCGAACAGGTGTTTTTCCGCATGAGCACAACTCTGCTTGTTGTCGATGATGACGACGAGATCCGCGAACTTCTTTGTGATTACCTGGCAGATGCCGGCTATAACGTGCTGGCAGCGGCCGACGGCGAGCAGATGCGCGAACAACTGGCCCGGCACAAGGTGGAGCTGGTGGTGCTCGACCTGATGCTGCCGGGCGAAGACGGCCTGAGCCTGTGCCGCCAGTTGCAAGCCACGCCTGGGCTGGCGGTGATCATGCTGTCGGCCAAGGGCAGCACGCTGGACCGCATCATCGGCCTGGAAGTGGGTGCCGATGACTACCTGGCCAAGCCCTTCGAGCCACGCGAACTGATCGCCCGGATCAAGGCCGTGCTGCGTCGTCCGCAACGCCTGGATGCCCCCGCCGAAGCGCCGGCAGAGGAAGCCCAGCTGTTCGCCGGCTTCCGCCTGGAACATGCGAAGCGCCTGCTCACCCGCCCCGATGGCGAGACCCTGACCCTGCCCCGCTCCGACTACCGCGTATTGCGCGAGCTGCTGGAAGCCAACAGTCGCGTGGTGTCCCGCGATCAGCTGACGCGCAGTGCGTTCGGCCGCGACCACCTGCCAGACGACCGTTCGGTGGACATGTGCGTCAGCCGCCTGCGCCAGCACCTGCGCCACGCCCCGGCGGGTGCAGCGCAAATCCTCACCATCCGCAACGAAGGCTATTTGCTGAGCATTGCCGCCAACGGGGCCGATGCCTGACATGCGCTGGCTTCGCCGGCTGTGGCCACGCACGTTGTTCGGCCAGTTGCTGCTGATCATGGTCAGCGGCACCGTGCTGATCCAGTTGATGTCGAGCAGCATCTGGTTCGATGTGCGTTTTGCCCAGGTACTCGAGGCCCCTGTCCGGCTGATTGCCGCACGCAGCGCGCCGTTGATCGCCCAGGCGGACTGCCGTGCTGGTGCGCTGCAGGCACCAGCGCATTACCAACTGCGTTGCAGCGAAGCCCTGCCCACGCCGGTACAGGACGAGCGTCGTGGGCGCAGGCGTATCGAACTGTTGTTGCACCAGGCCTTCGAGTACGAGTTGGGGCATGCCCAGGACGTGCGCCTGATGAAGGTGCAGTTGACCGATGAACAGGGCCAGCCGATCGTCTGGCGCAGCCTGTTCGGCCTGCGCACGGCCCAGGCGCATCTGCAGTTCGCGGTGCCGTTGGCCGATGGGCACTGGCTGACCATCGAAGGCCAGGAACTGCAAGGCTGGAGCGGCGAGTCAGCGTGGGTGCTGATCAGCGATTACCTGTTGCGGGTGTACGCGCTGCGCATCGTCGCGGTATTGCTGGTGTGCCTGGTTGCGGTGCGCTTGTGCCTGCGCCCGTTATGGCGCCTGGCCGATGCCGCGCGCGGCCTGGGTAGCAACCTCGAGCAGCCGCCCCTGGCGCTGGATGGCCCGGAGGAAGTGCGCCAGGCGGCCCAGGCCTTCAACGCCATGCAGCAGCGGCTGATTGCGATGGTCAACGACAAGGCCTACTTCCTGGCCGCTGTATCCCACGACCTGCGCACCCCGCTGACGCGCATGCGCCTGCGCCTGGAGCGCCTGCCGGACGACGAACACCGGCAGCGCCTGCGGCAGAACATCACGCAGATGGACGACATGATCGGCCAGGTACTCGATTACCTGCGCGCGGGGGAGCAGCAGAACTTGCAGCAGGTGGACCTGGACCGGCTGGTGATGCGCCAGTGCGCGGAGCTGGTCACTGCCGAAGAGCCGTTGCCGGTGCATGGCCAGGCGGGCAGTCTGCAGGCCGATGCCCTGCTGCTGCAGCGCTGCCTGCAGAACCTGCTGGTCAATGCGTTGCGTTATGCCAAGGAGGTTTCGGTCACGCTGGAGCGCGCTACCACGGGGGTGTTCATCCATATCGACGACCGCGGACCGGGGATTGCACCGGGCTTGCTGGCGACCATCATCGACCCGTTCGTGCGCGGTGAAGGGTCGCGTAATCAGGCCTCCGGGGGATATGGGCTGGGGTTGAGCATTGCCCAGCGGATTGCTGCCAGCCATGGGGGCGAGTTGCTGCTGGCCAACCGCGAGGGGGGTGGGTTGCGGGTCAGCGTGTTGCTACCCAGTCAGCCTTTGCGCGCCCCCCTGTAGGAGCGCATGAGCCTGGAAATACACGATCAGGTAACAGTCTTTTACCGATTACCCAGGTTTTCCCCTCCCCGCCTTTGCCTATCCTATGCCCGGTCATCCTGCCTGCGATGGACCCATGAAACACTCTCTACCCAGCCGCTACGCCTGCCTCGCCCTCTGCCTGCTGTTCACCTTCGCCAGCCTGCCGCTGCTACCCCAGCATGCCTGGCTGTGGCCTGTAACGCTGATCACCGCGCTACTGAGCCTGGTCGGCCTGAACGACCTGCGCCAAAGCCATCACGCCGTGCGCCGCAACTACCCGATCCTGGGCAACATCCGCTACCTGATCGAAACCATCCGCCCGGAAATCCGCCAGTACCTGATCGAGGGCGACGACGACAAGCTGCCGTTCTCCCGCTCGCAGCGCTCGCTGGTCTACGCCCGGGCCAAGAACGAAAGCGCCGAGAAGGCCTTCGGCACCCTCAACGATGCCTACAAGCCCGGCTTCGAGTTCATCAGCCATTCCATGTTGCCGGTGGCCACGCCAGACCCGGCATCGTTCCGCATCGCCATCGGCGGGCCGCAATGCCGCCTGCCCTACTCGGCCTCGATCTTCAACATCTCGGCCATGAGCTTCGGTGCCCTCAGTGCCAACGCCATCGCTGCCCTCAACCGCGGTGCACGCATGGGCCGTTTTGCCCATGACACCGGCGAAGGCAGCATCAGCCCGTACCACCGCGAACATGGCGGTGACCTGATCTGGGAGATCGGCAGTGGCTACTTCGGCTGCCGCACCGAGGACGGCCGCTTCGACCCGCAGCGCTTCGCCGAGCAGGCGCGCTCGCCGCAGGTGAAGATGATCGAGATCAAGCTCAGCCAGGGCGCCAAGCCGGGCCACGGCGGCATCCTGCCGGGGCACAAGGTCAGCCCCGAGATTGCCGCCACCCGTGGCGTGCGCGTGGGCGAGGATTGCATCTCGCCGGCGGCGCACAGCGCCTTCCGCACCCCGGTCGAGTTGCTGCAGTTCGTGGCCAGCCTGCGCGAACTGTCGGGCGGCAAGCCGGTGGGGTTCAAATTCTGCCTGGGCCACCCCTGGGAGTTCATGGGCATTGCCAAGGCCATGCTGGCCACTGGCATCACGCCGGACTTCATCGTCGTCGATGGCAAGGAAGGCGGCACCGGTGCGGCACCACGCGAGTTCAGCGACAACATGGGCGTGCCGATGCGCGAAGGCCTGATGTTCGTGCACAACACCCTGGTCGGCCTGAACCTGCGCGCCAGCATCCGCATTGGCGCGGCAGGCAAGATCGTCAGCGCCTTCGACATCGCCAGCGTGCTGGCCATCGGGGCGGACTGGGTCAACTCCGCGCGCGGTTTCATGTTTGCCATCGGCTGCATCCAGTCGCAGAGCTGCCACACCAACAAATGCCCGACCGGCGTGGCCACGCAAGACCCGCTGCGCCAGCGCGCCCTGGTGGTGCCGGACAAGGCCGAGCGGGTGGCCAGTTTCCACCGCAACACGCTGCATGCGCTGGCCGAAATGTTGGCTGCCGCGGGCCTGGAACACCCTTCGGAACTCAAGCCCAAACACCTGGCGCGGCGTATCAGCCCCAGCGAAATCGGGCTGTTCTCGGACCTGCACACATTCCTCAAGCCGGGCGAATTGCTCAGTGGCTCGATTGAAAGCGAGTTTTATGCGCGGATGTGGCGGATGGCGCGCAGTGACAGCTTTGCGCCGGAGACTGGGGAGGGAGAGGTGAAGGTTGCCGGGGTGCGGCGCAGGGCAGTGGAGCCGGCGTGAAAGCCGGGGGCCGCTTTGCGGCCCTTTCGCGACACAAGGCCGCTCCCACAATGGTCCTGCGCATGCCGATCAATGTGGGAGCGGCCTTGTGTCGCGATGGGCTGCAAAGCAGCCCCTAAGCCATCAGATCAGGATCAGAAGATGCTGATCGGGTACTCGACGAATACGCGGACTTCGTTGCCGTCGTCGTTGTAACCGTTCTGCTGCACGGCGTTGTTGGTACGCACGAACGAGCTACGCAGCTTGATCGACAGGTCTTTGGCCGGGCCGTCCTGCACCACGTAACGGATCTGGTTGAAGATCTCGCGCTCTTTACCTTCACCGAAGCCCTGCGGGTTGGCGACGTTGCGGGTGTTGATGTTGTCACCCACCACGTAAGCCAGCTTGTAGGTCAGACCCGGGATGCCATAGGCACCGAAGTCCAGGCCGTAGCCCAGCTGCCAGGAACGCTCGTCTTCGGCGTTGAAGTCGGACCAGTACGAGTTGGCCAGGTAGATGGTCGAACCACCGTCACCCACGCCACCCTCGTTCTGGTACCAGCCGTAGTTGTAGCCGGTGCTGCCGGTGCTGCGCTGGTGGGCGATGGTGAACGAGTGCGCACCGTACGCGTAGGTGGCTGCCAGGCTCCAGATGGTGTTGGAGTCGCCGTTCAGGCCAGCGGATTTCACGAACTTGTCGTCGATGTCCGACTTGTAGCCGTTGAAGTCCAGGGTCAGGGACTGGTCGCTGGCGATCGGGAAGACGTAGTTCAGGCCCAGGTAGTGCTTCTTCATCACGTCTTCGTTGTCGGCGGTGTACAGCGAAGCGGTGAAGTTGTCGGTGAACTTGTAGCTGCCACCAAGGACGTTGATCGACTTCAGGCCACCACCGTCACGGCGCTCGGCGCTCTTGCGCGCTTCCTGGGTGAAGCGACCGGCGTTCAGTTCCAGGCCCTGGATCTCTTTGGAGGTGATCAGGGTACCGGTGAAGCTTTCTGGCAGCAGACGCGCGTCGTCGTACTGCAGCACTGGCAGTGCCGGCATCTGGTCACCGTACTTGAGCACGGTGTTGGAGATGCGGAACTTCACAGCAGCGCCACCACGGGCCAGGTTGTGCGGCGAGTTGGCGTTGCCGTTCTCGTCCTTGAAGTCCGAAGGCTTGAAGAAGTCGACACCGGCGCCACCGTTATGGCCCTTGCCGCCGTCCAGACGCACGGCATACAGGCCGAATGCATCGACGCCGACACCGACGGTGCCCTGGGTGAAGCCGGAGGAGAAGTTGGCGATGACGCCCTGGCCCCATTCGATCTGGTCGTCGGTGCCGTGTTTCTTGTCGCGGTTGATGTAGGCGTTGCGCAGCAGAACGTTGGCGTGGCTGTCCTCGATGAAGCCTTTGCTGTCGGCCTGATCATTGGCCTGTGCCTGGGTCGCGGCGATCATCGCCAGGGCGACCAGGCTGATCCTGGTTTTCAACATGTTGTTTTCCTTATTTCTTAATCAAAAACGCTCTGCAATATGACGCCAGGAACCAACGCCCCTTCGTAGGTTCGACGCTATGCGGATCCAGACTGGAAGGCCTGCCGGTAATCACACGGCGGCCTCTGGCAGCAGCATGGCCAAGAGCATGGCCAGCAGGCGTTGGCCGAATCCTAGCCGTGTGCGATTACAAATGTCAAAAAGTCGTGAAATGCAGGTTGATATAACCAAATTCACCGACGGTACCAGTGCATTTCCATACCGGTTGGCGCTATCAGTGGGCAATTTATCTCGCGTGCGAAAAGTCCTTTTGATCGAACGGACAATTTTCCTGTGAGGGCGCTTTCGCAGCGCAAGGCTGCTCCTGCAGGAAGACGCGCCGCAGCAAGAACCGTAACAATCAGACACAGATGTAATGACAACCCTTTACAAATACTCAAGCAACAGCAAATAACAAGCATTACCATCCGCACCTCTTTTTCACCTGCTCGATCCGGATGTGCCCATGCTTGTACCTTGCCGTCTTTCCCCCCTGACACTTGGCCTTTCGCTGCTGTTCGGCGCCGGCCTGGCCAGTGCCGCCACCACCACCCTGCCGGAACTGTCGGTTACCGCAGACAGCGAGCGCGACAAGGACAACCCGCGGATCAAGGAGGTAAGCACTGCGACCCGCACCTCGACGCCGGTGCGCTATGTGCCGCAGGCCATCGACACGGTGAAGACCGCCAACGTGCTCGATTACGGCAGCAATACCCTGGGCAAGGCGCTGGAAGGCATTCCCAACGTCAGCAGCGGTGACGACACCCGCTTCGACAGCGTGCGCATTCGCGGCTTCGAGGCCAGCAACGACTTTTACCTGGACGGCATTCGCGACGACAGCCAGTACATCCGCGATCTGCATAACATCGAGCGGGTCGAAGTGCTCAAGGGGCCGGCAGCGGTGCTGTATGGCCGTGGCAGCCAAGGCGGTATCGTCAACCGGGTGAGCAAGGCGCCGGAGCACGGCCGCCGTTCGAGCATCGAGGCGCAGGCCGGCAGCGAAGACCTGCGCAGCCTGTATGCCGACCTCAGTGCCGACCCCAGCGACACCGTCAGCCTGCGCCTGAACATGGGCAACCAGGACAACAACAGCTTCCGCGACGGCATCGACGGCAGCCGCCAGCTGTTCGCCCCGTCGATCAGCTGGCAGGTCACCCCCGACCTGAACTGGCTGGTGCAATACGAATACAGCCGCTACAACCGCACCCCGGACCGAGGCATCCCCGGTGTCAACGGCCGCCCGGCCGATGTCAGCCGCAGCACCACCTATGGCGATACCCAGCGCGACTACATCGACGACCGCGCCCAGTCGCTGCGCTCGCGCCTGAACTACCAGCTGAACGAAACCTGGCAGCTGCGCCATACCCTGGGCCTGTTCACGCTCGACAGTGAGTTCGACAACACCTACGTCACGGGCTACAACGCCAGTAACAACACCGTTACCCGCCAGCGTTGGCAGCAAGACCTGAACACCCGCAACCTGTTCAACAACCTGGAGGCCGAGGGCGACTTCGACACCTTTGGCCTGGAGCACAAGCTGTTGCTGGGCCTGGAGTTCGGCAACCAGAAACGTGACCCATTGTTGTACACCACTTTGCCTGTCAAGGAAGGTGGCCAGGCGGTGCCAGGCCTTGACCTTGGCAACCCCGACCGCAGCCAGCAGCACAATGGCCCGATGACGGTGTTTAGTGACAACCATACCGTGGTCGATAGCCGCGGCCTTTACCTACAGGACCAGATCCGCCTGAACGATCAGTGGCAGGTTCTTGCCGGCGTACGCTTCGACCAGTTCGAAGTGCAGACCACCGACAAGGATGGCCGCAGCGAACCACAGGACAGCAATAGCACCAGCCCACGCCTGGGCGTGGTCTACACACCGTGGCGCGACCATTCGTTCTACGCTTCGTGGAGCAAGACCTTCTCGCCTGTAGGTGGCGGTCTGATCGGCATCACCCCAGGCGCAAAGGGCAACGGTAACGACGCCAAGCCGGAAGAAACCCGCCAGAAGGAAATCGGGGTGAAGAGCGACTGGCTCGACCAGCGCCTGACAACCACCCTGGCCATCTACGAGCTGGAACTGTACAACCGCCGCACCCGCGACCCGCATAACCCGGCAAACATCCTGCTCAGCGGCTTGCAGCGTTCGCGCGGCATCGAGCTGACCGCCACCGGCAATATCGTCGGCAACTGGTACGTGCGCGGTGGGATCGGCCTGCAGGATGCGACCATCGTCAAGGACAACAACGGCCAGGAAGGCAACCGCATCAATGACGTGGCCAAGCGTAATGGCAGCCTGTTCGTGACCTGGAAACCGGAGCTGGGCTGGTACGCCGAAACCGGCCTGACGCTGGTGGGTGAGCGTTACGCGGACAACCAGAACACCACGGTGCTACCGGGCTATGGCCGCTGGGATGCATTGGCGGGGTACCGCACGCATGACTGGGATGTGCGGGCGGCGCTGAGCAACATCGCCGACAAGACCTACTACAGTTCGGCGACCAGTGCGGCGCAGATCCAGGTGGGTGACCCGCGCAGCCTGGTGGTGACTGGCAGTTACAGCTTCTGATCTTTATTGCCTGTACCGGCCCTTTCGCGGGCTCGCCCGCTCCCACAGGTACTCCACAGGGTTCGAGACATGTGGTGTCCCTGTGGGAGCGGCTTCAGCCGCGAAGGGGCCGATACAGGTTCAAGCAATCGATCAGTGCCAAACCGCCATCAGCGCCTGCATTTCTGCTTCGCTGATCAAGCCTTGGGGGTATCGTCCGGCAAGCAGACGTCGTGTGTCGGTCGTCCTGACCCTGATGCTTCCATGGTGTTTCAACCACTTCGCCACAAGCCTGAGCGATTGGTGATTCACTGCCGATGGGCGCAATGCCGACTCACTTGCTGCATTCATTTCTACACGTACTCCCTGGCCCGTGAGTGGCTAATTTACGTAAGTGTTGTTACAGATCCGAGAGCGCGGCCTGGCCGAGCTATCTAACTGAAAACAATACAAAACATATGCCAGCACAGGCCTCCGGACGGCCCCCGGAAACAAAAAAAGGCCCGTCATGTGACGGGCCCCTTCATTCAGCGTGCGCTCAACGCCTTACCGGCGCAGGCTGCTGCTGGGTCAGGCAGTGGATGTTGCCACCGCCCAACAACAGTTCACGGCCTGGAATCATCACTACCTCATGGTTGGGGAAAACCTTCGCCAGAATCGCTCTGGCCTCAGCGTCTGCCGGGTCGTCGAAGCTCGGCGCGATGATGCCGCCATTGACGATGAGGAAGTTGACGTAAGAGCCGGCCAGGCGCACCGATGGGTCACGCTCCTGGCTGCCGGCTACCTGGTCGACACCGGCACACTCTTCGGCGGTGGCAAACAGCGGGCCCGGGATCGGCATCTTGTGCACGATAAACTCACGGCCCTTGGCATCGCGGGTGTTCTTCAACACCTCCATGGCGGCGTGGCAACGTGCATAGTTGGGGTCGTTGGAATCATCGGTCCAGGCCAGTAACACTTCGCCCGGGCGCACGTAACAGCAGAAGTTGTCGACGTGGCCGTCGGTCTCGTCGTTGTACAGGCCATCCGGCAGCCAGACCACGGTATCCACCGCCAGATGGTCGCGCAGCACCGCTTCAATCTGCTCGCGGTTCAGGTGCGGGTTGCGGTTGCGGTTGAGCAGGCATTCTTCGGTGGTGATCACGGTGCCTTCGCCGTCCACGTGGATCGAGCCGCCTTCGAGTACGAAGCCTTCGGTGTGGTAGCGCTGGCAGCGCTCCATTTCCAGGACCTTGGCCGCCAGCTCCTCGTCACGGTTCCACGGTGCGTACAGGCCGCCATCGAAGCCGCCCCAGGCATTGAAGCCCCAGTCCACGCCGCGCACTTCACCCTGGTCGTTGATGACGAAGGTCGGGCCGGTGTCACGCACCCAGGCGTCGTCATTGCTGATCTCGACCACGCGGATGTTCGGCTGGTCGAGCTGACGACGGGCATTTTCGTACTGACCAGCAGAAACCGCGACGGTTACCGGCTCGAAGCGGGCAATGGCCTTGGCCAGGGTCACATGGGCAGCCTGCGCCGGCTTGCCGCCCAGGCGCCAGTTGTCCGGGCGCTCCGGCCAGACCATCCACACCTGGGTTTGCGGGGCCCACTCGGCGGGCATGTGGAAACCATCGGCACGGGGAGTGGAGTTGAGGGTTTTCATGGTTGACCTCTGTGATGGCCCTGAGCCGGACTGTGCTGGGGCGTTTGCCAATTTATAACCGATATATATCGATATTTGAAGCCCGGTAATCGGGAAATCCATCAATCACTCACGCACTTAAACCGATAACAATCGGTACAAATACAGCCTTGAGCGGGGAGCAAAACGGTATGACATCTACCTTAGCCAGACCTTGTTAACCCCGTTGTAGCGCAAGGCGGAAAAAACCGGCGAGACCGGCTAGGGTCAATACGTGGGCAAAACGGGCCAGCGAACCACCATGAACATCATCCCTACCGCAATCCCTGAAGTACTGATCATCGAGCCGAAGGTTTTCGGTGACAGCCGTGGTTTTTTCTTCGAGGCATTCAACGCCCGTGAGTTCGCCCGGCAAACCGGCGTGAATGTCGAGTTCGTCCAGGACAACCACTCGCGCTCCATCAAGGGCGTACTGCGTGGGCTGCACTACCAGGTGGAAAACACCCAAGGCAAGCTGGTGCGCGTGGTGCAGGGGGAAATCCGTGATATTGCGGTAGACGTACGCAAGAGCTCGCCAACCTTCGGCCAATGGGTCGCGGTGCAGCTGTCGGCCGACAACCATCGCCAGCTGTGGATTCCACCCGGCTTCGCCCATGGCTTTGCGGTGATGAGCGAGTCGGCCGAGTTCCTCTACAAGACCACCGACTACTACAACCCGGGCGCCGACCGCTGCATCCGCTGGGATGACCCGACCCTGGCCATCGACTGGCGGCTGCAGCAACCACCGGTGCTGTCGGACAAGGACAAACGCGGCCTGCCGTTGGCAGAGGCGGAACTGCTGCCTTAACTAGCGCATAATTGCGTCAGACTTATCTGGCGCCTTTACGTGATGATTGCAAAACCCACGCCCCCACGCCGTCCCCGCTGGCGCAGCCTGGCCCTGTTGGCCCTGTGCCTGGCCCCATTACTGTGGCCCCTGCATCACCTGGCCGAACGTTACTACCAGGAAGAACTGGCCTCGCAGAACCGCCAGACCCTCGACTTGTACGTCGCCAACCTGCTCGGTACCCTGCACCGCTACGAAACCTTGCCGCAGATACTCGGCGACCTGCCGGCGCTGCGCGGGGTACTGGCCGACCCGTTGCGCCTGGAAACGGTGACCAACGCCAACCGCCTGCTCAAGGACATCGTCCAGCAGACCGGCGCCGAGGTGATGTACCTGATGGACGTCAACGGCAACACCCTGGCCGCCTCCAACTGGGACAAACGCGACAGCTTCGTCGGCCGCAACTTCGCTTTCCGCCCCTACTTCAACGAAGCCATGGCCGGCCGCCTGGGGCGCTTCTTCGGCCAGGGCACCACGTCGGCCAAGCGCGGCTACTTCTTTGCCGCCGCCGTGCATGACCGTGAACGCATCGTTGGCGTACTGGTGGTCAAGGTCGACCTCGACCACACCGAAACCCTGTGGGGCCGCACCCCCGAGCAGCTGTTGCTGACCGACCACAATGGCGTGGTCATCCTGACCTCGCGGCCCGACTGGCGCTTCCGCGCGACCCGCGCGCTGACCGATGCCGAGCGCCAGGCCATCATCGCCATCCAGCCCTACCCGACCCAGGCCCCGCAACCGCTGGTGCTCAGCCCGGACGCCTGGATCAGCCAGACCCGCGACATCAAGGAAACCGGCTGGCAGGTCAGCATCCTCGCCCCGCGCACGCTGGTCGACCGTTCGGTGCAAACCGTGATGGCCATCGGCGCTGCCACCCTGCTGGTGCTGATGCTGCTGGCCGGCCTGGTGATGCAGCGGCGCCGTCACTATATCGACCGCATCGACTTCGAGGCCCGTGGCCGCCAGGAACTGGAAAAACGCGTGGCCGAGCGCACCGCCGACCTCGAAGGCCTCAACACCCGGCTCAAGAGCGCCGTGCTGGAGCGCGAGAACGCCCAACAGGAGGCCGTACGCGCCCAGGATGAGCTGGTGCAGGCCGGCAAGCTATCAGTGCTTGGCACCATGTCGGCCAGCATCAGCCACGAGCTCAACCAGCCGCTGGCCGCCATCCGCAGCTATGCGGAAAACGCCGAGATCCTGCTTGACCACCAGCGTATCGAAGACGCCCGCGGCAACCTCAAGCTGATCGGCGAGCTGACCGGGCGCATGGCCTCGATCATCGCCCACCTGCGCGCCTTCGCCCGCCGTGACCGCCACGCCCCGGAGAGCGTGGCCCTGCAGCCGGCCCTGGACGACGCCCTGGCGCTGCTGGCCAAGCGCCGCCGGGCAATGGCCGTCGAGCTGATCCGCGACCTGCCGGAAGCCACCTTGTGGGTACAGGCCGGCGAGACCCGCTTGCGCCAGGTGCTCGGCAACCTGCTGGCCAATGCCCTCGACGCCCTGACCGAAAAGGCCAACCCGCGCCGCCTGTGGCTAAGTGCCGAGCAGCGCGATGACTGCGTCTACCTGTACATTCGCGACAACGGCCCCGGCTTCAGCCGCCAGGCCCTGGAGCACGCCAAGGAGCCGTTCTTCACCACCAAGACCCGCACCCAGGGCCTGGGCCTGGGCCTGGCCATCTGCGAAAGCCTGATGCGCGCCCTGGGCGGTGAATTGCTGCTGGCCAACCACCCGGAAGGTGGCGCACTGCTGACCCTGCAGCTGCGTGTGGCCGCGCCTGGCGCTACTTTGCCCAATTCGGAGGACCCCTCGGCATGACCACCGAGACACTGATCGACAGCCGAGCCCAGGTCATCCTGGTCGACGACGACCCCCACCTGCGCCAGGCCCTGAGCCAGACCCTGGACCTGGCCGGGCTCAAGGTGGTCGCCCTGGCTGATGCCCAGGGCCTGGCAGACCGCATCGAGGCCGACTGGCCCGGCGTGGTGGTCAGCGACATCCGCATGCCGGGCATCGATGGCCTGCAGCTGCTGGAACAACTGCACGGTCGTGACAACGAGCTGCCGGTGTTGCTGATCACTGGCCACGGTGATGTGCCGCTGGCGGTGCAGGCGATGCGCGCCGGCGCCTATGACTTCCTGGAAAAACCCTTTGCCAGCGACGCCCTGCTCGACAGTGTGCGCCGTGCCCTGGCGCTGCGCCGCCTGGTGCTGGACAACCGCAGCTTGCGCCTGGCCCTTAGCGACCGCCAGCAACTGGCCACCCGCCTGGTGGGCCAGTCGCCGGCCATGCAGCGCCTGCGCGAGCAGATCGGCGCCCTGGCCGGCACCCGCGCCGATGTGCTGATCCTGGGTGAGACCGGTGCCGGCAAAGAAGTGGTGGCCCGCGCCCTGCACGACCTGTCCAGCCGCCGCGACGGGCCGTTCGTGGCGATCAACGCTGGCGCACTGGCCGAGTCGGTGGTCGAAAGCGAGCTGTTCGGGCATGAGCCCGGTGCGTTCACCGGCGCGCAGAAACGCCGCATCGGCAAGTTCGAGTTCGCCAACGGCGGCACGCTGTTCCTCGACGAAATCGAGAGCATGAGCCTGGATGTGCAGGTGAAACTGCTGCGCATGCTGCAGGAACGGGTGGTCGAGCGCCTGGGCGGCAACCAGCTGATCCCGTTGGACATCCGCATCATCGCAGCGACCAAGGAGGACCTGCGCCAGTCTGCCGACCAGGGGCGCTTCCGCGCCGACCTGTATTACCGCCTGAACGTGGCGCCGCTGCGTATACCACCGCTGCGCGAACGCGGCGATGACATCCTGGTGCTGTTCCAGCACTTCGCCGACGCCGCCAGCCAGCGCCACGGCCTGCCGCCGCACACCCTGCAGCCGCCCCAGCGCGCCCTGCTGCTGCGCCACGACTGGCCCGGCAACGTGCGCGAGTTGCAGAACGCCGCCGAGCGTTTCGCCCTGGGCCTGGAACTGGCCCTGGACGGCCAGGCACCAGCTGCGGCAATGCCTTCGGCACCGATGCCGAGCGGCAACCTCAGCGAACAGGTCGAGCAGTTCGAACGCTCGCTGATCGCTGCCGAACTGGCCCAGCCACACAGCTCCATGCGCAGCCTGGCCGAGGCCCTGGGTATCCCCCGCAAGACCCTGCACGACAAGCTGCGCAAGCACGGCTTGAGCTTCGACGGTGGTAGCGGCGGGCATGACGATCAAGAGGACAACCGTCAATGAACAGCGATAGCCAGTACCTGCAGTCCATCCTGCACGGCGACATCCCCCTGACCCGCGAAATGGGCCTGGAAGTGCTCGATTGGCAGCAGCACACCCTGCGCCTGCAATTGCCGCTGGCGGCCAACGTCAACCACAAGAGCACCATGTTCGGCGGTAGCCTGTACTGCGCCGCGGTGCTGGTGGGGTGGGGCTGGCTGCACCTGCGCCTGCGCGAATCGGGTGTCGATGACGGGCATATCGTCATCCAGGAAGGGCAGATCAGCTACCCGCTGCCGGTTACCGGAGCGGCGGTGGCGCGTTGTGCGGCCCCGGATGAGAAGACCTGGGAGCGATTCTTGACCCTGTACCAGCGCCGCGGGCGGGCACGGTTGACGCTGGAGACCACTGTTAGCAATGCCGGAAGCGACGAGCCTGCGGTGAAATTCAGCGGCCAGTACGTCCTGCACCGCTGAAACTGGAAGGCTGTCGTGATCCCTGTGGGAGCGGGCGCGCCCGCGAAGCAGACACCGCGGTGTATGGCACCGGCTCCGCCGGTGTTCGCGGCGGTTCGACGCCTCGACGCGCCCGCTCCCACAGGTTCCGCGTAGCTACGAAGAATTGCTGCACCTGTGGAATCGTCAGATCAGGTTCAGGAAGGCTTGACGCCAGGCAGCATTGGCCGGCAACGCCAGGAAATGCGGGTTGAGCAACGACTCCCGCGCAGGGTACCGGAACGGCAAGCCATCCAGCCCGATCACTTCGCCCCCCGCTCCTTCCACCACCCCCTGCGCCGCCGCGGTGTCCCACTGCGAGGTCGGGGCCAGGCGCGGATAGCAATCGGCGCTACCCTCGGCCAACAGGCAGAACTTCAACG
Source organism: Pseudomonas sp. 43(2021) (assembly GCF_017490805.1). NCBI lineage: Bacteria > Pseudomonadati > Pseudomonadota > Gammaproteobacteria > Pseudomonadales > Pseudomonadaceae > Pseudomonas > Pseudomonas sp. 43(2021). Next base: position 106,381 of record NZ_JAFGYJ010000015.1, on the reverse strand, counting down.
AACTGCCGATATTGGCCAGTTCCAGCTCCCCCACCGCCGTCCCCAGCCCCGCCAACAGTGCTTCCTGTTCCGGGCTGGAATGCCGACGGCTGGCAACCACGGTAAAGCGCCCCCCCGTAGGCGGCGCGTTACGTACCTGGATCGGTTGGGCTGCTTCACCGGCCTCCGCACGCCAGGCCCCCAAACCGCGACCTCCAAAGTAGCAGCGCCCGTTGGTCGGCATGGACACCACGCCAAACACCACCTCGCCGTTTTCTACCAGGGCGATGTTGACCGTGAACTCCTCACTGCCGGCAATGAATTCCTTGGTGCCGTCCAGTGGATCGACCAGCCACCAGCGGCTCCAGCCCTGGCGCTCGGCCAGCGGAATGTTGCAGTCCTCTTCGGACAACACCGGGATCTGCGGTGCCAGCGCCAGCAGGCCATCGGCAATCACCTGGTGCGCCGCCAGGTCGGCGGCGGTGACCGGCGAATCGTCGGCCTTGTTGGTCACGGCCACATCGGCGCGCCAGAACGGCAGGATCGCCTCGCCCGCCAACCGGGCCAGCTTGACCACTTCGTGCATCAATTGCAGGTCGTTCATGCTTCCAGCAGCCCCCGCTGAATCAGCAGGTCACGCGCCAGGTACAACGCCGCCAGGGCACGCCCCTCGGTGAACTGCGGGTGCATGGCCAGGGCCGAGAGTTCGCGCAGGTTGACCTTGTCGACCCGCATCGGCTCCGGCTCGTCGCCTTCCAGGCGCTCCTCGTACAGGTCGCTGGCCAGCACCACCTGGATCTTCTGGCTCATGTAGCCCGGCGACAGCGACAGCTCGGTCAGGTGCTCCAGTTGGCGCGCGCCAAAACCGGCTTCTTCCTTGAGCTCCCGGTCGGCTGCCGCCAGCACGTCCTCGCCCGGCTCGATCAGGCCCTTGGGCAACGACAACTCATATTCGTCGGTGCCGCCGCAGTATTCCTCCACCAACACCGCATGCTCGGCATCGAGCATGGCCACGATCATCACCGCGCCGTAGCCATTACCCCGGCCCACCAGGCGCTCGTAGGTGCGCTCATTGCCATTGCTGAAGCGCAATTGCACGGCTTCGACGCGAAACAGGCGGCTGCTGGCGACGATTTCGCGGCTGAGGACGGTGGGTTTCTGGCGCATGGGGCGGCTCCTTGGCGTGAACGGGTTACTATACCGTGGCTTGCCGACTGATCGAGAATTTCCCATGCCTGTTCTTCCCTGGTCTGCCATCGATACCGTCCTGCTGGACATGGACGGCACCCTGCTCGACCTGCATTACGACAACCGCTTCTGGCTGGACCACTTGCCCCAGCGCTATGCCGAGCTGCACGGGGTAAGCCGGGCCATGGCGGAAATGGAGCTGCAGCCGCTGTTCGAACGCAATGCCGGCACGCTGAACTGGTATTGCCTGGACTTCTGGAGCCGCGAGCTGCGGCTGCCGATCCGCGAGCTGAAACAGGAAATCGCCGACCTGATCGCCCTGCGCCCGGATGCCGACACCTTCCTGGCAGCGATCCGCGACGCAGGCAAGCGCGTGGTGATGATCACCAATGCGCACCGGGATTCGCTGTCGCTGAAGCTGGAGCGGGTGGAGCTGGCGCCGTATTTCGAGCGGCTGATCAGCTCGCATGACTATGGCTACCCGAAGGAAAGCCCGCAGTTCTGGGATGCCTTGCAGGCAGACATTGGCTTTGAACCGGAGCGCAGCCTGTTCATCGATGACACCCTGGCGATCCTGCGCAGTGCGCGACGGTTTGGCGTGGGGCATCTGCTGGCGGTGCGCCAACCGGATAGCCAGGCAGGGCCGCGGGATACCGAAGAGTTTGCGGCGGTCGAGGATTACCGGGAATTGTTGGCAGGCCTGTGAAGGCCCTTTCGCGGGTAAACCCGCTCCCACAGGATCACCACAGGCCTGAACTGTGTGCGATCCCTGTGGGAGCGGGTTTACCCGCGAAGAGGCCGGTACAGGCTGCAGAGATCAGTCAGGAATACGCAACACCTGCCCCGGATAGATCTTGTCAGGGTGCTTGAGCATCGGTTTGTTGGCTTCGAAGATCTTCTGGTACTTGTTGGGGTCGCCATACACCTTCTTCGAAATGGCACTCAACGTATCGCCCTTCTCCACCGTCACGAACCGCGCCGCCTGGGCCACCGGCCCGGTCACGGTGATCTGGTCATCGATACTGGCCACGCCAGCGATGTTGCCCGCCGCCAGGATGATCTTCTCTTTCTCCTCCTGGCTGGCCACCTCGCCCTTGAGGATGATCTTGTCTCCCTCTACAGTGGCCGTGATATTCGGATTGCCCAGGCCGACACTTTCCACGTGTTTCTTCAGCTGCTCTTCGGCATTGGCATTGCCGGGGGTCAGCAGGTCGATCAACTTCTCGCCCGCTTCCTTGACGAAACTGAACAAGCTCATAGCGCTCTCCTTGTTGACGAAACCTCGGACACAGCAGTCTAGGCCAGCTTTTCCCCTCTTGCCCCGTGCGACCCATCGACGCGGTCTATCAAGGCATAGACCCTAGCGATTAGACGCCGTCGGCCCGCACGCCTAGGCTTGTGCTATCCGAAAGCTGCCGATAGCCCCACCCCGATGAACAGCAAACCTCCGGTCTGCGCGGCCTCATCGCCCTTGTCCATGCCCGCCGCCAGCAACAGCTACGACTACGTCCAGCTCAGCGATGCCAGACGCGACAGTACGCCCTTGGCCGAAGAAGTGGCGCTGGCAATCGCCTACAACGGCCTCAACCAGGCGGTGATGCTGGTCAGCCCAACCGACCTGGAAGACTTCGCCGTCGGCTTCAGTGTCGGCAGCGGCATTGTCGAAGGCACCACGGAAATCTACGACCTGAAGCTCTCCGGCAGCGGCTCGGCGATGTATGCCGACCTGGAGATTTCCAGCCGTGCATTCTGGAACCTGAAAAACCAGCGCCGCCAGCTGGCCGGCACCAGTGGTTGCGGCCTGTGCGGGGTGGAGGCACTGGAGCAGGCGCTGCCAGAGCTGGCCGAGCTGCCTGGCGCGCCGTTGCCACCGGCGCAATGGCTGGTCGGCCTGCGTGAGCGCATCGATGCCTTCCAGCCCCTCGGCCAGCACTGTGGCGCGGTGCACGCGGCGCTGTTCATGGACCGCCATGGCGAACTGCTGCTCGGCCGCGAAGACATCGGCCGGCACAACGCCCTCGACAAGCTGATCGGTGCCCTGCTGCGCCAAGGCATCGACAGCCAGGGCGGCCTGGCCATCGTCACCAGCCGCTGCAGCCTGGAGCTGATCCAGAAAGTGTTGCGGGCCGGTATCCAGACCCTGGTCAGCCTGTCAGCGCCCACCGGCCTTGCCCTGCAATGGGCGCGCAAGCACAACCTCAACCTTATCCATCTGCCCAAGCACAGCGCACCGCGGGTCTACAGCCCAGCGGCGGAGTCGTAACACTCGTGACCTCGTACCAACACCTCCCGGACAACACCCCTGCCTCCTCCCCTCGCTACAAGCCCTACCACGGCCCCGCCGGTGGCTGGGGCGCGCTGCGCAGCGTGGCCAAGGCCTGGGTCGGCAGCGACAACGCACTGAAGAACATTCGCGCCCTGCTCAAGACCAACCAGAACGGCGGTTTCGACTGCCCCGGCTGCGCCTGGGGCGATTCGCCGGAAAGCGGCATGGTCAAGTTCTGCGAGAACGGTGCCAAGGCGGTGAACTGGGAGGCGACCAAGCGCCGCGTCGATGCTGCCTTTTTTGCCCGCTACAGCGTCAGCTCGTTACTGCAGCAGAGCGACTACTGGCTGGAGTATCAGGGGCGCCTGACCGAGCCGATGGTCTATGACGCGCCTAGCGATCGCTACCAGCCGATCAGCTGGGATGCCGCTTTCGCCCTGATTGCCCGCGAGCTGAACAAGCTGGCCAACCCTGACCAGGCCGAGTTCTACACGTCGGGGCGTGCCAGCAACGAAGCGGCATACCTGTACCAGTTGTTCGTGCGCGCCTACGGCACCAACAACTTCCCCGACTGCTCGAACATGTGCCACGAGGCCAGTGGCGTGGCCTTGGGGCAAAGCGTCGGGATCGGCAAGGGCACGGTCACCTTCGACGACTTCGAACATGCCGACGCGATTTTCGTCTGGGGCCAGAACCCCGGCACCAACCACCCGCGCATGCTCGACCCGCTGCGCGATGCGGTCAAACGCGGGGCGCAGGTGGTGTGCATCAACCCGCTCAAGGAACGTGGCCTGGAGCGCTTCCAGCACCCGCAGAACCCGCTGGAAATGCTGACCAACAGCGACCGGCCGACCAACACCGCATTCTTCCGCCCGGCGCTGGGCGGCGACATGGCGATGCTGCGCGGCATGGCCAAGTTCGTCCTGCAATGGGAACGCGAAGCCCAGGCCAAGGGCGAACCGGCCGTCTTCGACCACGCCTTCATTGCCGAACATGGTCATGGCGTCGACGACTACCTGGCGGTGGTGGATGCCACCCCGTGGGAGCACATCCAGGCCCAGTCCGGCCTGGCACTGGCCGACATCGAACTGGCCGCGCGCATGTACTGCCGCGGCAAGCGGGTGATCATGTGCTGGGCGATGGGCATTACCCAGCACCGCCATTCGGTGCCGACCATCCAGGAAATCGTCAACCTGCAGATGCTGCGCGGCAACATCGGCGTACCAGGCGCCGGCCTGTGCCCGGTGCGCGGGCACAGCAACGTGCAGGGTGACCGCACCATGGGCATCAACGAACGCCCACCGGTGGCCCTGCTGGACGCCATCGAGCAGCGCTTCGGCTTCCCCGTGCCCCGGCACAACGGCCACAACACCGTCGAGGCGATCCACGCCATGCTCGAAGGCCGGGCCAAGGTGTTCATCGGCCTGGGCGGCAACTTCGCCCAGGCCACGCCGGACACCGAACGCACCGCCCAGGCACTGCGCAACTGCGAGCTGACCGTGCACATCAGCACCAAGCTCAACCGCAGCCACCTGGTGCACGGCAAGCAGGCACTGATCCTGCCGTGCCTGGGCCGCACCGACATCGACCTGCAGGCCGAAGGGCCCCAGGCGGTAACGGTAGAGGACTCGTTCAGCATGGTCCACGCCTCCAATGGCCAGCTGAAACCGCTGTCGACGCAGATGCGCTCGGAGCCGGCGGTGATCGCTGGTATCGCCGCCGCCACCCTGGGCAAGAAGCCCGTGGACTGGCACTGGCTGGTGGCGGACTATGACCGTATTCGCGAGCTGATCGGCGACACCATCGCCGGCTTCAGCGGCTTCAACCAGCGCCTGCGCGAGCCGGGCGGTTTCTACCTGGGCAACAGCGCCGCCAGCCGCGAATGGAAGACCAGCACCGGCCGCGCCAACTTCAAGGCCAACCTGCTGCCCGACACGCTGCTCCACGAGCGCGTACGCGCCAGCGGCCAGGTACCGGACCTGATCCTGCAGTCGATGCGCTCGCACGATCAGTACAACACCACCATCTACGGCCTGGATGACCGTTACCGCGGCGTGCGCGGCCAGCGCGAGGTGCTGTTCGCCAACGAAGCCGACATCATCCGCCTGGGCTTCCAGCCGGGGCAACAGGTCGACATCGTGTCGTTGTGGGGGGATGAGCATGTGCGCCGTGTGCACGGCTTTACCCTGCTGGCCTTCGACATCCCGGCCGGGCAGGCGGCGGCTTACTACCCTGAGGTGAACCCGCTGGTGCCGCTGGAAAGCATTGGCGATGGCAGCCATACGCCGACGTCGAAGTTCATTGCCATCAAGCTGGAGCGTGCGCGGGACCAGGGGCGTATCCTGTAGGAATCGTGTTGGCCTCTTCGCGGGCACGCCCGCTCCCACAGGAAGTCCACATGTTTCGATTCCTGTGCTTTACCTTGTGGGAGCGGGCGTGCCCGCGAAGAGGCCGGAAGCCCTACCGCAAAAAACAAAAAAGCCCTGTTCCATAGCGGTTCAGGGCTTCGTCATAAAGAGCTCAGACAGCGAAAAAACGATAAAGTTTCATAGTAAATACAGTAAGTTAGAGAATTGTGTACAAGTCGTGTTACTCGTCGGATTTCCGTTGCCAGGCGCGCCTGCAAGGCTCAAATTCGCCTCGTCATCCCTATGAGGCTCTCTTGATGAAGAAGTACTCCTCGATACTGTTGTTGTCTTTCAGCTTGCTCAGCGGCGTTGCCATGGCAGGCGGCACCACCGAGGCCGGCATTGGCGGCGCATTGGGTGGGGTACTGGGCTCTGTCGTAGGCCAGTCCATTGGTGGTAGCACAGGCGGCGCGATCGGCGCTGGCCTGGGCGGCGCAGCTGGCAGTGCAGTCGGTGCCAACAAGCACCAGCGTGGTGAGGCAGCCATCGGTGGCGCATTGGGCGCCGCAGGCGGCAACGTGGTCGGCCGCTCCATGGGCGGCACTACCGGTAGCTACATTGGCGCGGCAGCCGGCGGTGGTGCCGGTGGCGCACTGGGTAACTACATGGGTAAAGAGGCCGACAGAGACGATTACCACGATGGCCGCCGCTACCGTCGTGGCTATGACGACGACCGTCGCCACTGGGACCGTGGCCACCACTACGGCCACCGCAAGCACAAGCGCCACTGGCGCGACTAACGCCTGAGGGCCCTGCCCCGGCAACAAAAGCCCCGCCCCTGCCAGCGGGGCTTTTTTATGCCTGCTGTTCCAGCAGGATGCCAGACAGGATCACCTGCAACGCCGCTGGCAACGCCACAGGCCGGCCGCTGGTGCGTTCGATGAACACCTGCACCACCGTGCCTGCCGCACACGCCTCCGGCTCCCCTGGGCGGAACAGCGCCAGGCGGTATTCCACCGTGCTGCCCGCCAGGCGCGCTACCCCCAGCCCCACTTCCAGCACGTCCGGAAAGCCCGGTAAGGCATAGAAATCCGCCGCCGAACTGACCACGAAAGCCGCCAGCTCGCCGTCACGCAGGTCCAGTTCGGCCTGTTCGACGAGGAACGCCTGGATGGCGGTTTCGAAGAAGCCGTGCACGGTGGCACCGGCAATGTGGCCGTTCAGGTCATTGTCCTGGGGACGGGTGAGGATGGGGTGGAAGTGGGAGAAGGCAGTGCGCTGGGGGGATTCGGTCATCTGGCTGGCTCTTGTCTTCGCGATGGATGCTGACAGTGAAACAGAAAAACCGGGTTTTCGCTGCTTGTGCCGGCCTCTTCGCGGCTAAAGCCGCTCCCACAGGTACACCACCAACGTTGAATGCAGTGCAGTACCTGTGGGAGCGGCTTTAGCCGCGAAGAGGCCGGTACAGGCAGTAGAAAACGAAAAGGCCGCCCGTTGGGGCGGCCTTTTCGTTACAGGCAGGCTCAGCTTACAGCTGCGGGCCAGCGGCCTTGATGGCGTCGGAAACTTCGAACTTCTTGAAGTTTTCGATGAACAGCTTGGCCAGGCCTTTGGCGGCCTCGTCGTAGGCAGCCTTGTCAGCCCAGTTGGTGCGCGGGTTGAGCAGCTCGGTTTCAACGCCCGGAACGGCCTTCGGCACGTCCAGGTTGATGATGTCCAGGTGCTCGGTTTCGGCACCGATCAGCGCGCCGCTCTGGATCGCAGCGATCACGGCACGGGTGGTCGGGATGCTGAAGCGCTTGCCAACGCCGTAACCACCGCCGGTCCAGCCGGTGTTGACCAGGTAGACCTTCGAGTCAAAGCCTTTGATACGCTTGATCAGCAGCTCGGCGTATTCACCAGCCGGGCGCGGGAAGAACGGAGCGCCGAAGCAGGTGGAGAAGGTCGACTTGATGCCGCTGCCCGAACCCATTTCGGTGGAACCGACCAGCGCGGTGTAGCCGGACAGGAAGTGGTAGGCCGCCTGCTCGTTGTTCAGGATCGAAACCGGAGGCAGAACACCCGTCAGGTCGCAGGTCAGGAAGATGACTGCATTCGGCTCGCCGCCCAGGTTCGCTTCGGAACGCTTGGCAACGTGCTCCAGCGGGTAGGCCGCGCGGCTGTTCTGGGTCAGGCTGACATCGCTGTAGTCGGCGTGCTTGTTGGCGTCGAGAACAACGTTTTCCAGCACGGCGCCATGCTTGATGGCTTTCCAGATGACCGGCTCATTCTTCTCGGACAAGTCGATGCACTTGGCGTAGCAACCGCCTTCGATGTTGAAGACCACGCCCTCGCCCCAGCCGTGCTCGTCGTCACCGATCAGGTAACGGCTTTCGTCGGCCGACAGGGTGGTCTTGCCGGTGCCGGACAGGCCGAAGAACAGGGTCACATCGCCTGCTTCGCCGATGTTGGCGGCGCAGTGCATCGGCAGTACGTCGGCAGCCGGCAGCAGGAAGTTCTGCACCGAGAACATGGCTTTTTTCATTTCGCCTGCGTAGCGCATGCCAGCGATCAGCACCTTCTTCTGGGCGAAGTTGATGATCACGCAACCATCGGAGTTGGTGCCGTCACGCTCAGGTTCGCACACGAAGTTGGCGACGTTGAGGACCTGCCACTCGCCACGACCAGCCGGGTTGTACTGCTCCGGGTTGATGAACAGGCAACGACCGAACAGGTTCTGCCAGGCAGTCTGGGTGGTCATCTTCACCGGCAGGTAGTGCTCGGCGGCCGCCCCTACGTGGACGTAGGAAACGAAGTGATCCTGGGCGTTGTTGAACGCCTCGACGCGGTCCCACAGGGCATCGAACTTGTCGGCCGGGAACTTGCGGTTGATCGGGCCCCAGGCAATGGCGTCCTGGGTGGAAGGTTCTTCGACGATGAAACGGTCAGCCGGCGAACGGCCAGTACGGTGACCAGTCTCCACGACCAGTGCACCAGTATCGGCTAGTACGCCTTCACCGCGTTGCAGCGCTTCTTTTACCAGCTCATCGACGCTCAGGTCGGTGTACACGGTGTTGTTGGCTTGCGTCATGAGATACCCCATCCGGCCCGAGGCCGAGTGCTCCAAACGTTTTGTAGTTGTCTTGAAAAAACTACTACAGCGAAAAAAGTGGCCGGATTATGCCAGAAACGCCCAAAAAAAGTAGGCCCCTCCTGTCAGAACTGCGCTTTTGCGCAATTAGACAGGAGATTGTCCTGTGGTTAAACGTTTCAGTGACGAGTTTCTGAGGCTACGTCAGTGCCGCCACCGGCAAACAGTTGCGCCACATCGCTGGCGTCGAAGAAATAGCGCTCGTTGCAGAACTGGCAATCGATCTCCACCTGCCCGCCGCATTCTTCCACCAGCGCCTTGGCGTCGTGCTCGCCCAAACTGACCAGCGCATTGCCGGAACGTTCGCGCGAGCAGCTGCAATTGAAGCGCAGCGGCTGGATGTCGAACAGGCGCACGGCGTCTTCGTGGTACAGGCGGTGCAGCAGGGTTTCGTTGTCCAGCGCCCACTCATCAGCCTTGAGCGTGGTAGCCAATGCCACAACGTGCTGCCAGCTTTCTTCACGCTCTTCATCGTCCGGCTGGCGATCGCGCGGCAGTTGCTGCAGCAGCAGACCACGGGCCTTGCCGCCTTCGGCGTTGAGCCAGAAGCGGGTATTGAGCTGTTGCGACTGGACGAAGTAGTTGGTGAAGCACTCCGACAGGGTGGCGCCATCGAGATCCACGGTACCCTGGTAGCGTTGGCCCTTGACCGGATCGATGGTCAGGGTCAGGTGGCCGTCCGGCATCAGTTGCGACAGGGTGGCGCCGTCAGGGATCTGCTCGACGTCATAACGCGCCATGCCTCGGATGTCGCGCTCGCCCGAGCACTCCACCATCAGCAGCGGGATCGGCCCTTCCGAACGCGCCTGCAGAATCAGCAGGCCGTCGAACTTCAGCGCCCCCACCAGCAAGGCGGTGGCGGCCATCAGCTCACCGAGCAGCGCCTGTACCGGCTGCGGGTATTCATGACGCGCCAGCACCGCGGCGTAGCTGTCGTCGAGAGACACCCACTCGCCGCGCACATCGCGCTCGTCGAAGATGAAACGTTGGGTGAAATCGGTATCAGGCAGGTCGCTCATAGGTTTTGGCTATCTAAAAAATGATGACAAAATGGTTACAAGGGTTGTCGAAAACTTGCGAGAACCCCGTGACAGAGCGCTCACAAGGCGCTCCGATTCCTGTTTGCAATAGAGGTATTTTATGGACAATCGACCACTGTTCCAAGCAAGGTGGTCCTGGGGGCCATTGGCAGCCTGTACGCTGCTTCCCATCGCTCTACTGTCTTTCTGGTTATGGCCCATTGGCCAGATCCTGTGCCTGACTTTCGACGAGTGGCTGTTCCACAGCCTGAATGCGCCGCTAGCCGACAACACCACATGGCGCTACATCTGGACCATCGGCAGCCTGCGCCCGTTCGACATCGTCGTCGGCCTGATCCTTCTGGCAGTGCTTATCCGTGGCGACTGGGTGTTCAAGGCAACCCAGGTTCGCCAGGCCTTTTTCGGCTTTCTGGTCACGCTAACCCTCTTAGTGGTGATTCGCGCGCTGTTTTCCAAGTGGGTGGATGCAGCCGGCTGGCAGCACAAGAGCCCGTCGATGATGTTCGACGAGGTGGTGCACCTCAGCGACTACTACCCGAACCTGGAGGCGGCCTGGGAGCTCAAGGACCGTTCCAGCAAGAGTTTCCCGGGGGACCATGCCTCGGTGCTGTTGGTCTGGGCGCTGTTCATGAGCGTGTTCAGCCGCCGCCTGGTGCAGTACCTGGTGGTCTGGGGGCTGGCGGTACTGTTCATGTTGCCGCGCCTGGTGGCAGGTGCCCACTGGGGGCAGGATGACTATATCGGCGGGCTGCTGATGGCGGTACTGGCGTTGGGCTGGAGCTGCTACACACCGCTGGCGGCCAAGGGGAGTGCGGTGCTGATCCGCTGGACGGCGCCGTTGTTCGCGATCGCGGCCAAGTTACCGTTGGTCGGGCGCTTGGCGGTGACCCGCTAGATCCTTGGGGCTACTGCGTAGCCCATCGCGACACAAGGCCGCTCCTACAGGGGAACGCGATTTCCTGTAGGAGCGGCCTTGTGTCGCGAAAGGGCCGCAACGCGGCCCCGGCTATTCGAAGCTGCCATGCAACTGGTGAATCTGCCGCCGCTGCTTCTTGGTCGGCCGCCCATCGGTGGTCACACCCATCGCCCCGGCCTTGCGCATTTCTGCCGCCTGCTCACGCCGACGCACGCTGTCCTCGGTCTCTTCGTACAACGTCTGCGCCTCTGGCGCCCCTCGGCGCACCACCGACAGCGCCTTCACCACCACGGTACGTTCATCGAACCCGGTACGCAGCACGAACTCGTCACCCACCCGCGGTTCCTTGCCCGGCTTGCAGCGCTCGCCCCGGCAATGCACCTTGCCGCTCTCGATCGCCGCCTTGGCCAGCGCGCGGGTCTTGTAGAAACGTGCCGCCCACAGCCATTTGTCCAGGCGAACCTTGTCGTCGTCTTCGGCTTTTTGTGCCATCCCGTTACCTCGAACGCTGTGTTTCATCGAACTGTACTACCGTAACGATCGGATGCAAAAAATCCCCGCCGTGCTTACAGTTCAACACCTCATCCGCAGGGTGCGTTTCGTGAAGACATTTGACCATTTGACTGTGATCGGCCTGCGCGAGTGGGTCGCCCTGCCCGACCTTGGCGTGGCCGGGCTGCGCGCCAAGATCGACACCGGCGCCAGCACCTCCAGCCTGCATGCCACCGAGGTGGAACCGTTCGAGCGCGACGGCCAACCCTGGGTCCGCTTCACCGCACACCTGGGCTCGGTGGTGCAGTTGCGCCACCGCCGCTGCGAGGCACCGCTGGTGACCATGAAAACCATCAAGAGCTCCAACGGCCAGGCCCAGACCCGCTATGTCATCCGCACGTCACTGGCCCTGGGCGATGGTGTGTGGGAGGTGGAGTTCACCCTGGCCTGCCGCAAGAACATGCGTTACCGCCTGTTGCTGGGCTCCAAGGCCCTGATCCATGGCCAGCTGGTGGTCAACCCTGGCCTGAAGTACGTCCAAGACAAACCGGCCTTCCCGGCCACCCTTTCCCCTGTCACAGGTGCTGCATGAAGATCGCTGTGCTGTCGCGCAATCCGCGTCTGTATTCCACCCGCCGCCTGGTCGAAGCCGGTACCCAGCGGGGCCACGAAATGGTGGTGATCGATACCCTGCGGGCCTACATGAACATTGCCAGCCACAAGCCGCAGATCCACTACCGCGGCAAGCCGCTGGAAGGCTTCGACGCGGTGATCCCGCGCATTGGTGCCTCGGTGACCTTCTATGGCTGCGCGGTGCTGCGCCAGTTCGAGATGATGGGCGTGTATCCGCTCAACGAGTCGGTAGCGATTGCCCGCTCCCGCGACAAGCTGCGTTCGCTGCAACTGCTGTCGCGGCGCGGCATCGGCCTGCCGATTACCGGTTTCGCCCACTCGCCGGACGACATCCCCGACCTGATCCAGATGGTCAACGGCGCCCCGCTGGTGATCAAGGTGCTGGAAGGCACCCAGGGCATCGGCGTGGTGCTGTGCGAAACCACCAAGGCCGCCGAATCGGTGATCGAGGCGTTCATGGGGCTGAAGCAGAACATCATGGTGCAGGAATACATCAAGGAAGCGGGTGGCGCGGACATCCGCTGCTTCGTGGTCGGCGACAAAGTCATCGCGTCGATGAAGCGCCAGGCCAAGCCGGGGGAATTCCGTTCCAATTTGCACCGCGGCGGGGTGGCCAGCCTGATCAAGATCACCCCGGAAGAACGCATGACCGCCATTCGCGCGGCCAAGGTGATGGGCTTGAGCGTGGCGGGTGTGGATATCCTGCGCTCCAACCATGGGCCATTGGTGATGGAGGTGAACTCGTCGCCGGGGCTGGAAGGTATCGAAGTGACCACCGGCAAGAACGTGGCCGGCATGATCATCGAGCACCTGGAGAAGAACGGTGGGCCTAATCAGACCCGGACCAAGGGTAAGGGCTGAGATTTTGGGGCTGCTGCGCAGCCCATCGCGACACAAGGCCGCTCCTACAGGGTTACGCGATCCTCTGTAGGAGCGGCCTTGTGTCACGAAAGGGCCGCAAAGCGGCCCTGGCAATCACACGGCATTACGCGGCAGCAACAACCCCAAAGGCAACCGTACCCGCGCCTCGATCCCGCCACCAGAGCGATTGCGCAGTTCCACATTCCCGCCATGCTGCGCCGCGATCCGCTTGACGATCGCCAGCCCCAGCCCGGTGCCCTTGCCGCCGCGCGCCCGGTCGCCCCGAATGAACGGGTTGAAAATGGTCTCCAGCTCCGACTCGTCGATCCCCGTCCCGCGGTCCAGCACGCTCAGCACCACATACGGCGCACTCTCGTCGCCCGACACATAGGCGGCCACCTCGACCCCCTTGCCGGCGTGGTGCAGGGCGTTGCCGATCAGGTTGCCCAGCATGCGCTTGAGCGAAACCCGGCGCAGCGGGAACGGTGGAATCGGCTCCAGGCACAGCCGCACCCGTTCTTCCGGCTGGTTGTACGGCGCCACCACCTCGCGCACCAGGTCGGCCAGGTCCACCTCCTCCACCGGCTCGTCTCGGCCATCGCGGATAAAGGCCAGGAACTGGTCGAGGATCGCGTCCATGTCCTCGATATCACGGACCATGTCGTCACTCAGTTCACTGTCGCTGTTCAGCAACGACAGCGACAGGCGCAGGCGCGTCAGCGGTGTACGCAGGTCATGGGAAACCCCGGCCAGCATCAGCTCACGCTCACGCCCGGCCTGCTCGACATCCTCGGCCATCTGGTTGAAGGCCTTGTACACCTCGGTCATCTCGCTGGGCGTGTCGCTGATCGGCAGGCGCACGCTGCGCCCCTGGCCCAGCTGGCGGGCGGCGAACACCAGGCGCTTGAGCGGCTGGTTCAGCTGGCGCACGAAGATCCAGGCCGAGGCGGTGGACAACAGGCCGATGGCCAGGAACCAACCCAGCACGTTCCAGATTTTCTGACCACGCAGCGGGTGCGGGTACAGCGGTACCTTCAACCAGCCCGGGCCCAGGCTTGGCGCATTGACCCACAACGCCGGCGGCGCATGAATGCGCAGCCGTACCTCGGTGTCTTCGCCCAGCTCGGCCTGCATCTGCCGTTGGTAGATTTCGCTGTAGGGCCAGTGCTGCTCACCCTCGGGCACCCCCGAGCCGGTGACCCGGATAAGGCCAGCCGCTTCGGCGATCTTGTCGCGGTTTTCTTCGTCGGCCGCCCAATAGGCGCGCAGGGTCAGCGCCACACCGTGGCTGTACTGACGGTCGACCAGCACGTCCTCGTTCATCAACAGGTAGACCAGGGTCAAGGCCTTGGAGAACAGGACGACGATCAACACCAGCCACAGGGTGCGGGCGAAGAAACTTTGCGGAAACCAGAGCGGTGTCTTCATCGACTGCGCGGCATCATTTACCGGCGTTTCCGTCCGGCACGAACACGTAGCCCACGCCCCAGACAGTCTGGATATAACGCGGCTTGGACGGGTCCGGTTCGATCATGCGGCGCAGACGCGAGATCTGCACGTCGATGGAGCGTTCCAGCGCATCCCACTCGCGGCCACGGGCCAGGTTCATCAGCTTGTCGCGGGTCAGCGGCTCGCGTGCGTGCATCACCAGTGCCTTGAGCACAGCGAACTCGCCGGTGGTGAGCATGTGCACTTCGTCGCCACGCTTGAGTTCACGGGTGGCCAGCGACAGCTCGTAGTCGCCGAAGGTGACCGACTCGTCTTCGCTACCAGGCGCACCCGGCACGCTCGGTGCCTGACGGCGCAGCACGGCCTTGACCCGGGCCATCAGCTCGTCCGGGTTGAACGGCTTGCCCAGGTAGTCGTCGGCGCCCAGTTCCAGGCCCTTGATACGGCTGAGCTCGTCGCCCTTGGCGGTGAGCATGATGATCGGGATCTGGTTGTTCTGCTGGCGCAGGCGCTTGCACGCCGACAGGCCATCTTCGCCGGGCAGCATCAGGTCGAGCACCACCAGGTTGAACACTTCACGCTGCAGCAGGCGGTCCATCTGCTCGGTGTTGGGCACCGCGCGGGCACGGTAGCCCTTGCTGGTGAAGAAACGTTCCAGCAGGCTGCTCAGCCCCGGGTCGTCGTCGACGATGAGAATCTTGTCACCTTCAGCGGTGTTTGGCGTGCCGGTCATGAATAACTCCTCTGATATCGCCGCGCATTATGGCGTAGCCATTGCTGCACGTTGCGTGAGCATTGTTAGCAGATTTTTCCCCCGGCGCCAGTTCCGGCTGGCCGGGCGCCATCACCGCAAGCCGTTTGCGATGGGTATAATGCGCGGCTTTCATCCAGCGCCGCCGGGCGACAGGCCCACAGGCGACCCCCGTATTCACAAATGTCAGGTGGTTTACATGGACAGCATCAACAGCCGTATCGCCGAGGAACTGGGCGTACGCCCCCAGCAGGTCGAGGCGGCCGTGGGCCTGTTGGACGAAGGCTCGACCGTGCCCTTCATCGCCCGCTACCGCAAGGAAGTGACCGGTAGCCTGGACGACACCCAGCTGCGCCATCTGGAAGAGCGCCTGCGCTACCTGCGCGAACTCGACGAGCGCCGCGCCAGCATCCTGGCCAGCATCGAGGAGCAGGGCAAGCTGACCCCGGAACTGGCCCGCGAGATCAAGCTGGCCGACACCAAGACCCGCCTCGAAGACCTGTACCTGCCGTACAAGCAGAAGCGCCGCACCAAGGGCCAGATCGCCCTGGAAGCCGGCCTCGGCGAACTGGCCGACGGCCTGTTCAACAACCCCGACCTGGCCCCGGAAAGCGAAGCTGCACGCTTCGTCAACGCCGACAAAGGCGTGGCCGACGTCAAGGCCGCGCTGGAAGGCGCCAAGTACATCCTCATGGAGCGCTTCGCCGAAGACGCCGCCCTGCTCGACAAGCTGCGCAGCTTCCTCAAGCAGGAAGCCGTGCTCAGCGCCCGCGTGGTGCCCGGCAAGGAAGAAGAAGGCGCCAAGTTCCGCGATTATTTCGCCCATGACGAACTGCTGCGCAACGCGCCTTCTCACCGTGCCCTGGCGATCTTCCGCGGGCGCAACGAGGGCGTGCTGAGCGCCTCGCTCAAGGTCGGCGAAGAACTGCCCGGCACCCTGCACCCGTGCGAGCTGATGATCGGCAACCACGTCGGTATCGAGAACCGCAACCGCCCGGCCGACAAGTGGCTCGGCGAAGTGGTGCGCTGGACCTGGAAGGTCAAGCTGTACACTCACCTGGAAACCGACCTGTTCGGCGAGCTGCGCGACAACGCCGAAGGCGAGGCGATCAACGTGTTCGCCCACAACCTGCACGACCTGCTGCTGGCCGCCCCGGCCGGCCCGCGCGCCACCCTGGGCTTCGACCCGGGCCTGCGCACCGGCTGCAAGATCGCCGTGGTAGATGCCACCGGCAAGCTGCTGGACCACACCACGGTCTACCCGCACGCGCCGAAGAACGACTGGGACCGCACCATTTCCATCATGGCCGCGCTGTGCGCCAAGCACTCGGTGGAGCTGATCGCCATCGGCAACGGCACCGCCAGCCGCGAAAGCGACAAGCTGGTGGCAGAGCTGGTTAAAAAGTACCCAGCTCTGAAGATCACCAAGGTCATGGTCTCCGAGGCCGGCGCTTCGGTGTATTCCGCATCGGAACTGGCTGCCCGCGAATTCCCGGACCTGGACGTGTCGATCCGTGGCGCCGTGTCGATTGCCCGCCGCCTGCAGGACCCGCTGGCCGAGCTGGTGAAGATCGACCCGAAATCCATCGGTGTCGGCCAATACCAGCACGACGTGTCCCAGCTGAAACTGGCGCGCGGCCTGGACGCCGTGGTCGAGGACTGCGTGAACGCCGTGGGTGTGGATGTCAACACCGCCTCGGTGGCGCTGCTGACGCGCATCTCCGGCCTTAACGCCACCCTGGCGCAGAACATCGTCGCCCACCGCGATGCCAACGGCCCGTTCGCCACCCGTGCAGCGCTGAAAAAGGTCAGCCGCCTGGGCGAGAAAACCTTCGAACAGGCCGCCGGCTTCCTGCGCGTGATGAACGGCGACAACCCGCTGGACGCCTCCGCAGTGCACCCCGAGGCCTACCCGCTGGTGCAGCGCATTGCCGCCGACACCGACCGCGACATTCGCTCGCTGATCGGCGACAGCAGTTTCCTCAAGCGCCTGGACCCGAAGAAATTCACCGACGAAACCTTCGGCCTGCCGACCGTCACCGACATCCTGCAGGAACTGGACAAGCCTGGCCGCGACCCACGCCCCGAGTTCAAGACCGCCACCTTCCAGGACGGCGTCGAAGACCTCAAGGACCTGGAGCCGGGCATGATCCTCGAAGGCGTGGTGACCAACGTCACCAACTTCGGCGCCTTCGTCGACATCGGCGTGCACCAGGACGGCCTGGTGCACATCTCGGCGCTGTCGGAGAAGTTCGTCAAGGACCCGCGTGAAGCGGTCAAGGCCGGCGACGTGGTCAAGGTCAAGGTCATGGAAGTGGACATCCCGCGCAAGCGCGTGGGCCTGTCCATGCGCATGAGTGACACCCCGGGCGAGAAGGTCGACGGCAACCGCGGTAGTAACCGTGGCAATGGCGGCAACCGCCAACAGCAGGCGCCGCGCCAGCGCGAAACCACCACTGCGGCCCCGGCCAACAACGCCATGGCCGCCCTGTTCGCCAACGCCAAGCAGCTGAAGAAGAAGTGATGGACGTTCCACGCGAATACGTCGAAAGCGCCTTCAGCCAGCTCCTCGGCTGCCGCCTGCAACGCCTGGAAACAGGTGTTGCCGAGGTAGCCCTGGCGCTCGAGCCACACTTGCGCAACCGTGGCCAGAAGCTGCATGGCGGGGCGATCTTCAGCCTGGTGGACATCGCCATGGGCCTGGCCTGCTCGGCCAGCCATGGCTTTGACCAGCAAAGCGTCACCATCGAGTGCAAGATCAACTACATGCGCGCCGTCAGTGACGGCGAGGTGCTGTGCACCGCCCGTGTGCTGCATGCCGGGCGGCGCACCCTGGTAGTCGACGCCGACGTAGTCCAGGGCGACAAGCTGGTGGCGAAAGCGCAAGGAACCTTCGCGGTTCTCTAGCTCACCAAGCAGTATCTGCGGTATTTTCAGCAGTGCGCTGGCACTGCTGGATCCGCGTTAACCAGGCGACAACGCCAGTTCCTTTCTTCCTACCCTTGTAGACCGTTATCTCTACCCCCATATTGGGGCGACTGACGCGTGAAGGAATACATCTTGAGCGACCTCCTCAACCGCCGCCTGAGCCTGCTCGGCGCCAATCTCCCCCTGCTCAAGCAGTGCCTGCACGGTATTGAGCGCGAATGCCTGCGCGTGACCGACGAAGGTCGCCTGGCCCAGACCCCGCATCCGCAAGCCTTGGGATCGGCGCTGACCAACGAGCAGATCACCACCGATTATTCCGAGTCGCTGCTGGAGTTCATCACCCCGGCCCTGCCCGACCCGGCCAAGGTGCTGGAAAGCCTCGAAGAGACCCACCGTTTCGTCTACAGCAAGCTGGGCGACGAATACCTGTGGAGCCCGTCGATGCCCTGCACGCTGCCGGCCGAGGAGGACATCCCGATCGCCGAGTACGGCAGCTCGAACATCGGCAAGCTCAAGCACGTCTACCGCAAGGGCCTGGCCCTGCGCTACGGCCGCACCATGCAGTGCATCGCCGGTATCCATTACAACTTCTCGCTGCCCGAAGCGCTGTGGCCACTGCTGCGCGCTGCCGAAGGCGGCAGCGAGAGCGACCGCGACTACCAGTCGTCGGCCTATATCGCGCTGATCCGCAATTTCCGCCGTTACAGCTGGTTGCTGATGTACCTGTTCGGCGCCTCGCCAGCCCTGGACAAAGGCTTCCTGCGTGGCCGCCCGCACCAGCTCGAAGAGCTGGACGCCGAAACCCTGTACCTGCCCTACGCCACCAGCCTGCGCATGAGCGACCTGGGCTACCAGAGCAATGCCCAGGCTGGCCTGACGCCGTGCTACAACAACCTGGCCAGCTACACCGACAGCCTGCGCAAGGCGGTGGGTACGCCCTATCCGCCCTACGTTGAAGTCGGCACGCACGTGGACGGCGAGTGGGTACAGCTGAACACCAACATCCTGCAGATCGAAAACGAGTACTACTCGAACATCCGCCCCAAGCGCGTCACCTACACCGGCGAGCGGCCGATCCAGGCCCTGACCTCACGCGGCGTGCAGTATGTGGAAGTGCGATGCCTGGACATCAACCCGTTCCTGCCGGTAGGCATCGACCTGACCGAAGCGCGCTTCCTCGACGCGTTCCTGCTGTTCTGCGCGCTGGAAGACAGCCCGCAACTGGACAACGGCGAATGCGGCCAGTGCACCAACAACTTCCTGACCGTGGTCAAGGAAGGCCGTCGCCCGGGCCTGGAACTGCGCCGCAATGGCCAGCCGATCGGCCTTAAGGACTGGGCCAGCGAGCTGATCGAGCGCATCCGGCCACTGGCCGAGCTGCTGGACCAGGCGCAAGGCGGTGCAGAACACGGCAAGGCCCTGGATGCCCAGCAGGCCAAGGTCGACGACGCCTCGCTGACCCCATCGGCCCAGGTGCTGGCACGCATGACCGAGCATGACGAAAGCTTCGTCAAGTTCGCCCTGCGCCAGAGCCGTATTCACGCTGAAACCTTCCGCGAGCAACCACTGCCCGCCGAGCGCCAGCAGGCCTTCGAAACCCTCGCCCGCGACTCGCTGGCCGAACAGTCGCGCCTGGAGCAGCAGGAAGTCGGCGACTTCGACCTGTTCGTCGGCGCCTACCAGGCCAGCATCCTGGCGATCAGCAACTGATGACCCGCACTGCCACCCCGCGCAAACCGCGCGCCAGCAGCCAGGCCAGGATCGAGGCGATCCTGGCGGCTGCACGCGAGTTGCTGGCCGAACTGGGGGTGGCGGGCCTGTCGATCTACAGCGTGGCCGAGCGCGCGCAGATTCCACCGTCTTCGGTGTACCACTTCTTCGCCAGCGTGCCGGCGCTGCTGGAGGCGTTGACGGCCGATGTGCACCGGGCCTTCCGTGAAGCGCTGAGCGCGCCGATCGACAGCAATGCGTTCAACACCTGGCACGAACTGTCACGGCTGATCGAGCAGCGCATGCTGGATATCTACAACGAGGATGCCGCAGCGCGGCAGCTGATCCTGGCCCAGCATGGGCTGAGCGAAGTGGTGCAGGCCGATCGGCAGCACGACATGGAGCTGGGCGACTTGATGCACAAGTTGTTTGACCAGCACTTTCATCTGCCGGTGGTGCCGGTGGATGTGGATGTGTTTGCCCTGGCCATGGAATTGAGCGACCGGGTGTATGCGCGGTCGGTGCAGCTGCATGAGGCGATCACCCCGCGCATGGCCGAGGAAGGCAAGCGGGTGTTCGAGGCGTACCTGGGGTTGTATCTACCGCCGTTTCTGGCCAAGCGTTCCGGCTGAGATCATCGGGGCCGCTGTGCGGCCCTTCGCGGGCACGCCCGCTCCCACAGGGTCCGCGCAAAACCTGAAACCTGCGCAGTACCTGTGGGAGCGGGCGTGCCCGCGAAGGGCTGCAAAACAGCCCCATGGCCCACACCCATCACAGCTTGGCAATGGACACTTCAGTCGATTTCACGAAAGCAATCACTTCACTCCCCACCTGCAGCTCCAGCTCACGTACGGAGCGGGTAGTGATGACCGAAGTGACGATGCCCGAGGCAGTCTGCACGTCGATTTCCGACAGTACCGGGCCTTCGAGGATTTCCTTCACGGTGCCTTTGAACTGGTTGCGAACGTTGATGGCTTTGATGGTCATGATTTGATTCCTTCTCTATGGTTTCAGTTTGGTGAGTGAGTCATTCAGTGCGCCCAACGCAACTGCGTGGGCAAAGGGGCTACAGGATCCGGCTCGGGCGCAGCGCCCGGGGCCGACAGAACACGGTTGAGCACTTCACTTTCCAGCGCGGCCAGGCGGTGCGAACCGCGCGCCCGGGGCCGTGCCAGGTCGACAGTGAGGTCGAGCCCGACCTCACCGTCCTCGATCAGAATCACCCGGTCAGCCACGGCGACTGCCTCGCTGACATCGTGGGTAACCAGCAACACGGTGAAACCGTGCTGACGCCACAGGCGTTCGATCAGTTGCTGCATCTCGATACGGGTCAATGCATCCAGCGCCCCGAGCGGCTCGTCCAGCAGCAGCAGGCGCGGCTGGTGGATCAGCGCCCGGGCCAAGGCGACGCGCTGCTTCTGGCCACCCGAGAGTGCCGCCGGCCATTCATTGGCGCGGTCGGCCAGGCCAACCGACTCCAACGCTTCCAGCGCACGCGGGCGCCAGTCGCCAGACAGGCCCAGGCCAACGTTGTCGATCACTTTCTTCCACGGCAGCAGGCGCGCGTCCTGGAACATCAGGCGGGTCTCTTCGCGGGCCTGTTCCAGCGGTGCAGCTCCGGCCAGCAACTGGCCTGCAGTGGGCTGGTCGAGACCAGCCAGCAGGCGCAGCAAGGTGCTCTTGCCGCAGCCACTGCGGCCGACGATGGCGACAAACTGGCCGGCCGGAATGTGCAGCTCGATGCCCTTGAGCACTTCGCGCTGGCCAAAGGTCTTGCGCAGGCCGCTGGACGCCAGCGGGATGCCACGCAGCAGGCGTGGCGGCTGTTCCTTGAGCACGGTCATGCGCCCTCCTTCCTGGCCACTTGATAGGCCGGGTGCCAGCGCAGCCACACACGCTCCAGGCCGCGGGCAGCGAGGTCGGCAAGCTTGCCGAGCACGGCATACAGGACGATGGCCAGTACCACCACGTCGGTCTGCAGGAATTCACGAGCGTTCATTGCCAGGTAACCAATGCCGGCGTTGGCCGAGATGGTTTCGGCAACGATCAGGGTCAGCCACATGAAACCCAGGGCAAAACGCACGCCGACCAGGATCGAAGGCAGTGCCCCGGGCAGGATCACCTGACGGAACAGCCCGAAGCCGGACAGGCCGTAGCTGCGCGCCATTTCCACCAGCGCCGGGTCGACATTGCGGATGCCGTGGTAGGTGTTCAGGTAGATCGGGAACAGCGTGCCCAGCGCGACCAGGAAGATCTTTGCCGACTCGTCGATACCGAACCACAGGATCACCAGCGGGATCAGCGCCAGGTGTGGCACGTTACGGATCATCTGCACCGAGCTGTCGAGCAGGCGTTCACCCCAGTTCGACAGGCCGGTGATGAAGCCCAGCACCAGGCCGATGCTGCCGCCGATGACAAAGCCCAGCCCGGCACGCCAGCCACTGATGGCCAGGTGGGTCCAGATCTCGCCACTGCGCACCAGCTCCACGCCGGCGCTGACCACGGCGCTGGGCGCCGGCAGGATGCGCGTCGACAGCCAACCGGCGCTGACCGCCAGCTGCCAGGCGGCCAGCAGCAGTACCGGCAGCGCCCATGGCGCCAGGCGCTGGCCAAGGTTGTTGGAAGTTGCACGACTCATGGCCTGGCCCTCAGCTCTGCGCGACGGACTTGGGCAGGATGTCGTTGGCCACCATTTCGCCAAACGGGCTCACATACCCGCCGGTCTTGGCTTGCTCCGGGCGTTGCACATCCAGGTGCGGGAACAGCAGCTCGGCCACCCGGTACGACTCCTCCAGGTGCGGGTAACCGGAGAAGATGAAGGTATCGATGCCCAGCTCGGCGTATTCCTTGACCCGTGCCGCCACGGTCGGGCCATCGCCGACCAGTGCGGTGCCGGCACCGCCACGTACCAGGCCGACACCGGCCCACAGGTTGGGGCTGACTTCCAGCTTGTCACGGTTGCCGTTGTGCAGGGCGGCCATGCGTTGCTGGCCGACCGAGTCGAAGCGCGCGAGCGAGGCCTGGGCGCGAGCGATGGTGTCGTCGTCCAGATGCGAGATCAGCTTGTCGGCAGCGGCCCAGGCCTCTTCGTTGGTTTCCCGCACGATCACGTGCAGGCGGATGCCGAAGCGCACTTCGCGGCCCTGGGCAGCGGCTTTCTCACGCACCTGGGCGATTTTTTCGGCGACCGCGCTCGGCGGCTCGCCCCAGGTCAGGTACAGCTCGACCTGCTCGGCGGCAAGGTCCTGTGCGGCTTCGGAGGAACCGCCGAAATACAGTGGCGGGCGTGGTTGCTGGATCGGCGGGTAGAGCAGTTTGGCACCCTTCACCTGGATGTGCTTGCCGTCGTAGTCGACCACCTCGCCTTCCAGCACCTTGCGCCAGATACGGGTGAACTCCACAGAGGCTTCATAACGTTCCTGATGGTTCAGGTGCAGGCCGTCACCGGCCAACTCGTCCGGGTCGCCACCGGTCACCAGGTTGAACAGCGCACGGCCGTTGGACAGGCGATCAAGGGTTGCCGCCTGGCGTGCCGCCACGGTCGGCGAAATGATTCCGGGGCGCAGGGCGACCAGGAACTTCAGGCGCTGGGTCACCGGGATCAGCGATGCCGCGACCAGCCAGGAGTCCTCGCAGGAACGCCCGGTAGGGATCAGCACACCACCAAAGCCGAGCCGGTCGGCTGCCTGGGCGATCTGCTGCAGGTAGCCGTGGTCGACGGCGCGGGCGCCCTCGGAAGTGCCCAGGTACTTGCCGTCACCATGGGTAGGGAGGAACCAGAAAATGTTAAGGCTCATTGGAGTTGTCTCCTCAAGGGGGGCTCAGCCAGGGCGGCGCCCCGGCGTAGGCAAATCAATCAAGGCGCACTGGCGACCTTGGCCGGGGGTGTCCAGATCACGTCCTTGATGCTCAGCGGCTTGGGAATCAGCTTCAGCGCCTGGAACGTGTCGGCAATCTTCTGCTGCGCGGCCACCACGTCGGCGGTGAGCGGCGCGGCACCGTAGCCCTGGCGCTTGACCGAGGTCAGGGTGATGTCGGTGGGCAGGCCGAGCAGCGGCGCGACCTGGTCGGTTACTTCCTGCGGGTTGGCCCGGGACCATTCACCCACGGCGCGCACTTCTTCGATCAGGGTGTTGATCACCGCCGGGTGCTGGGTCGCGTAGTTGCGGGTGGCCAGGTAGAACTGATGGTTGTCGACCAGGCCCTTGCCGTCGCGCAGGGTATGAGCCTGCAGCTGTTTCTCGGCGGCAGCCTGGTACGGGTCCCAGATCACCCAGGCATCCACGCTGCCACGCTCGAAGGCCGCGCGGGCATCGGCCGGGGGCAGGTACACCGGCTGGATGTCGCTGTATTTCAGGCCTGCGTCTTCCAGGGCGCGAACCAGCAGGTAGTGAACGTTGGAGCCTTTGTTGAGGGCGACTTTCTTGCCCTTGAGGTCTTTGACCGACTGGATCGGCGAGCCCTTTGGCACCAGGATCGCCTCGCTGTGCGGCGCTGGCGGTTCGTAGGCGACGTACAGCAGGTCGGCACCGGCGGCCTGGGCGAACACCGGTGGGGTTTCGCCAGTGACACCAAAATCGATGGAGCCGACGTTCAGCCCTTCAAGCAGCTGCGGGCCGCCGGGGAACTCAGTCCATTGCACCTGCACGCCCTGCTCGGCCAGGCGCTTTTCCAGCGTGCCTTTGGCCTTGAGCAGCACCAGGGTGCCGTATTTCTGGTAACCGATACGCAGGCTCTCGGCCTGGGCTTGGGTGATGGCGCCGAAGGACACAGCCGCCGCAAACAGGGCGACCAGACCGCGACGCAAGAAGACTGTGCGCATGGCGCTCTCCTGTGCGAGTGGGTTCGGGTTGCACCTGCTTGCCTCGTTGTCGGGCGAGTAAGGTGGTGAAGCGGGTTGAGCCGGTCAGATGCTCCAGCGAGCGCTGATCAGACGTTCGTTCAATACGCCGGGGGCCACGGGGCGCGGCCGGCGGGCCAAGGCAACGTGGAAGGTTTCCAGCGCGTCGTGCAGGCGTTCTTCCAGCGCTGCTACCAGCTGCGCGGGCCTGGTGCCTTCTGCGTAGGCGACCTGGCTGTCGTCGGCGAAGATCCCTTGCAGGGTCTCCTGCGCCTTGAGTGCCGACAGCACGGGCTTCAGTGCGTAATCCACCGCCAGCATGTGGGCGATGCTGCCGCCGGTGGCGATCGGCAACACGATCTTGTGTGCCAGGGCGCGTTCGGGCAGCAGGTCGAGCAAGGTTTTCAGGGCCCCGGCGAACGAGGCCTTGTACACCGGCGTGGCGACGATAAGGCCATCGGCCTGGGCCACCAGCTGCTGGAAGTGCTGCACCTGCGGGCTGTCGAAACGGGCATGCAGCAGGTCTTCGGCGGGAAAGTCACGTACCTGGAACGTCACCACCTCGACGCCACGGTCCTGCAGCCACTGGCGCGAACGCTCCAGCAGCACGCCGGAGCGTGAACGGGTACTGGGGCTACCACCGATTGAGACGACCAGCATTGCAGCGCTTCCTTGTGTTTTGTTGGAGGTGACATTAACAGCCGCCACATATATCTAGAAATCATATTTTTTCATTTGTTTATTCCATTTTAATCAATTCCCCATGCCGGCCCTTTCGCGGGTGAACCCGCTCCCACAGGGACCGCACAAGGCCTGAGACTTGCGCTATCGCTGTGGGAGCGGGTTTACCCGCGAAGAGGGCCATGCGGGGTTTCAGCAGGCATAAAAAAGGGCCGTCGAAACGGCCCGAATATCCCTGCTTGGCTAAGAGCAATGCAACGAGGAATCCTTTAACGATTAGGCTGCGGGGTCAGCCGCAGATAGGGTTTGACCGCCCGGTAACCTTTGGGGAAGCGCTGCCTGATCTCTTCCTCGTCCTTCAGCGAGGGCACGATCACCACGTCGTCACCGTCCTGCCAGTTACCTGGCGTGGCGACCTTGTGGTTGTCGGTCAACTGCAGCGAGTCGATCACCCGCAGGATTTCGTTGAAGTTGCGCCCGGTACTGGCCGGGTAGGTGATGGTCAGGCGCACCTTCTTGTTCGGGTCGATGACAAACAGCGAGCGCACGGTCAGGGTGTCGCTGGCGTTCGGGTGGATCAGGTCGTACAGGTCGGACACCTTGCGGTCGGCGTCGGCAATGATCGGGAAGTTGACCACGGTGTTCTGGGTTTCGTTGATGTCATCGATCCAGCGGTGGTGCGAATCGACCGGGTCCACCGACAGGGCGATGGCCTTGACCCCGCGTTTGGCGAAATCGTCCTTGAGCTTGGCGGTCAGCCCCAGCTCGGTGGTGCACACCGGGGTGAAGTCGGCCGGATGGGAGAACAACACCCCCCAGCTGTTGCCCAGCCACTCGTGGAAGCGGATTTTGCCTTCGCTGGAATCCTGTTCGAAATCGGGGGCGATATCGCCGAGTTTAAGGCTCATGGGCTGCGGCTCCTGTGCTGGGTTCTGTACCGTGTGGGTTCAATGTGCCTGCATTCGATTAAAAATAAAAAGAATAAATACTGATTTATTTATAACCATTGGTCATACTAAATCGCAGGTACAAAAAAGCCTCGCACTAGGCGAGGCTCTTTTGGTAACGCTGGAACTTACATGAAGGCGTAAGTGTAGTTCACGATGAAGCGTGCCTGATCCTGGTCAGAGCTGCTCTCGCCGCTACCACGGTAGACGCCTTGACGCAGGCTGAAGCCCAAGCCTTTGAAGGTGCCTTGCTGAATGGTGTAGTCGACGCGTGCGTCACGTTCCCACTCGTTGTAGGTGCCGTTGCCCGACTTGTTGCGGATATCGTCACCACGCAGGTAGGCCAGCGATGCCTTCAGGCCTGGAACGCCCAGAGCCGCGAAGTCGTAGGAGTACTGACCGAAGGTGGTGTTCTCGCCAGCACGGGCGAACTGGTTGATCATGCTGTCGGTGAACAGGTAGAAGCTGGAACCACCAGCACCTTCCGAAGTACCGCTGTCGTTGACCAGGCTGCCCTGGTTCAGCCATACGAAGCCACCGTCGTCGCCAACCTGCTGGTGACCGAGCATCAGCGCGTGGCCACCCAGGGTATAGGTGAACATGGCGGACCAGGTTTTGTTGTCGATTTCGCCGGTGTTCTTGGCGTAGCCACCGTTGTTGTTGAAGTTGTAGGTGCTGTCGTTGCCGTTTTTGCCGTCGCTGCTGCTATCGAAGTAGCGCAGGTCGGTCTTGAACGACTGGTCGTCAGCAATCTTGAAGACGTGGGTAGCACCCAGGAAGTGCTGCTTGTAGAAGTCTTCCAGGTTCGAGTAGTAGTACTGCAGGGTCAGGTCTGGAGTGAGCTTGTAGTCCAGGCCGCCGTAGCGGAACTTGTTGCTTTCAGCGGTAGCGCCCGCTACGGACAGGCCGGTACGGTTGCTCGAGGCACGGCCCATGGCGTGGGTCAGCTGACCGGCATTGATGGTCAGGTTGTCGATTTCCTTCGAGGTGATGGTGCCACCCTCGAAGGTCTGCGGCAGCAGACGACCATCGTTGGAGACCAGGATCGGCAGGTTCGGCGCGAGCGCGCTACCGAAGTGCGCTTCGGTCTTCGAGAAGCGAGCCTTGGCGTTGGCACCGAAACGAGCCCACTGGGCTGCGGAGCCTTTGCCGTCATCCGGGAAGAAACCACCCTTGTGGTAACCCTCGCCACCATCCAGGTGAATACCCCACAGCGCTTGGGCATCAACACCAAAGCCAACGGTACCTTCAGTGAAGCCGGAGAGGTAGTCGAGCTTGAAGCCCTGGCCGGATTCACGCTGATCTGGACGTTCTGCGCCAGGTTTTGCGTGGTCTTCACGGTTGTCGTTGTTGAAGTACATGGTGCGCGAGCTGAGCGACAGTTTGCTGTCTTCAACGAAACCGGCAGCGCCTGCTTGTTGGGCGAGAACCCCCAGTGCCACGGCCAGGGCCAGGCTGGACTTGTACATATTTTGCTCCTCTACGTTCTAATTCTTGTGTATCTCTGGCGGTGGGATCTGCTGCCCCGCTCACCGTGGATTGGCGATTTAGTCCCAAAGCGTGACCGTTAAGTCAATCGTTTCTAAACGTTTCGCGACTTTGGTCTAAGACGCCACCTGCGCTACAGGATAATGACAATCCTATAAATCCAAAATGACCGTTTTATGAATTGGTAAGATTTTTACGGAATATGTTAGGAACTGTTACTGCCATTCGTTAGCAGCAGCTCGCCTCTAATAACCATTGGTTATTTGCAAACGTTTGCTCATAACCTAATTCCGTATCGTTCTATAGGGACGAAAAAGCCTAGCAGCCGTCTGTGATTTCGCCATTGCGCAAGATCACCTACGTTGCAACCTTTGTGCGGTCGATGTGGGAGCGCATAAAGGCGGCACCGTTAAAGCAATTGGCTCCTAAGCTAATGCAAAAAAGTTATTTATTTTACTTTTCTTAGATCATTTAGCCTTCTCGCCATCCATCACATCGATTGCCTGACGAGAGGTTCACCATGATCCCGCACGCTCCGCTGCGCCTGTTCGCCGCCCTGACCCTCGCCAGCGCCAGCTGGTTGGCCCAGGCTGCCGACCTGACCGTGGCTTACCAGACCACTGTCGACCCGGCCAAGGTGGCGCAGGTCGATGGCGACTACGAAAAAGCCAGCAAGGCCAGCATCGACTGGCGCAAATTCGACAACGGCGCCGACGTGATCACTGCCGTAGCCAGCGGCGATGTGCAGATCGGCTACCTGGGCTCCAGCCCGCTGGCCGCCGCCGCCACCCGCAAGCTGCCAGTCGAGACCTTCCTGATCGCCACGCAGATTGGCGCCGGTGAAGCCCTGGTTGCCCGCGACAGCATCAAGACGCCGCAAGACCTGGTTGGCAAGAAAGTCGCCGTGCCGTTCGTCTCCACCGGCCACTACAGCCTGCTGGCCGCGCTGAAAAGCTGGAACATCGACCCGGCCAAGGTGCAGATCCTCAACCTGGCGCCGCCGGCGATCATTGCCGCCTGGAAGCGCGGCGACATCGACGCCACCTATGTCTGGGACCCGGCCCTGGGCGTGGCCAAGGAAAACGGCAAGGTGCTGATCACCTCCGGCGAGCTGGCCAAGAAAGGCGCACCGACCTTCGACGCCTGGATCGTGCGCAAGGACTTCGCCGCCAAGCACCCCGACGTGGTCAAGGCCTTTGCCAAGGTCACCCTCGATGCCTACGCCGACTACCGCAAGAACCCGCAAGCCTGGCTGGCCAACCCCGACAACGTGAGCAAGCTGGCCAAACTGTCGGGCGCCAAGCCTGCCGACATCCCGGTGCTGCTGCAGGGCAACGTCTACCCGCTGGCCGCCGACCAGGCCAACGCACTGGGCGCACCGACCACCCAGGCGCTGACCGACACGGCCACCTTCCTCAAGCAGCAAGGCAAGGTCGACGCGGTGCTGCCGGACTACTCGCCGTACGTCAGCGCCCAGTACCTCCCCAACTAAGCCTGTAGAAACCGACCGGAGCCTGCCATGGCCTTGCTCGAACTGGAGCGCATCAGCGCACAGTACCCCGGTGCCGAAACCCCGGTACTGGCCGATATCAACCTGAGCCTGGGGCCGCGCCAACTGCTGGTGGCCCTGGGGCCTTCCGGCAGCGGCAAGACCTCGCTGCTCAACCTGATCGCTGGCTTCGTCGCCCCCAGCGGCGGGCGCATCACTTTGGACGGCGTACCCGTGCAGGGCCCCGGCGCCGAGCGCGGCGTGGTGTTTCAGGACGATGCGCTGCTGCCTTGGCAGAACGTGCTGGGCAACGTCGCCTTTGGCCTGGAACTGGCCGGTGTGCCACGCGCCGAGCGTGAAACCAAGGCCCGCGAAATGCTGGCCCTGGTCGACCTCGACGGGTTTGGCGAGCGGCGTATATGGCAATTGTCCGGTGGCCAGAAACAGCGTGTGGGCCTGGCCCGGGCGCTGGCAGCCGACCCACGGGTGCTGCTGATGGACGAGCCGTTTGGCGCACTCGATGCCTTCACCCGCGAGCAGATGCAGGAGTTGTTGCTGCAGGTGTGGCAGCGCACCGCCAAGCCGGTGTTCCTGATTACCCACGACATCGAAGAAGCCGTGTTCCTCGCCAGCGAGCTGGTGCTGCTGGCGCCCAACCCGGGGCGCGTGGTGGAGCGCCTGCAACTGGACTTCGGCCAACGCTATGCAGCCGGTGAATCGGCGCGGGCGATCAAATCCGACCCCGCCTTCATCGAAACCCGCGAGCATGTACTGGCGCGGGTGTTCTCTCAACGTCAAAGCCTGCAGGAGCGCGCATGAGCAGCCTGGACCTGCCGGTCACCGGCAAACGCAACACCCAACACCGGCCAGCCGCCAAGCTGCGCCGCCCCCTGCCCACTCGCTGGATCAGCACCCTGACCCTGGCCAGCCTGCTGTTGGCCTGGTGGCTGGTGACCGCGGCCGGCTGGATCGAGCCACTGTTCCTGCCCTCGCCCGCCGATATCCTGAGCAAGGCCGGGACCCTGCTGACCCAGGGCTACATGGATGCCAGCCTGTGGCAGCACCTGGGTGCCAGCCTGGGACGCATCGGCGTGGCCCTGCTGGCCGCCACCCTCACCGCCATCCCGGTGGGCATCGCCATCGGCTACAACCGCGTGGCCCGCGGCATTCTCGACCCGCTGATCGAGTTTTACCGGCCGATCCCACCGCTGGCCTACTTGCCGCTGATCGTCATCTGGTGCGGCATCGGCGAGCTGTCGAAGGTGCTGCTGATCTACCTGGCGATCTTCGCCCCCATCGCCATTGCCACTGCCACCGGCGTGCGCACGGTCGACCCGACCAAGCTGCGTGCCGCGCAGTCGCTGGGCGCGACCAAGGCCCAGCTGATCCGCCACGTGATCCTGCCCAACGCCCTGCCCGACATCCTCACCGGCATCCGCATTGGCCTGGGGGTCGGCTGGTCGACCCTGGTGGCCGCCGAGCTGATCGCCGCCACCAGCGGCCTGGGCTTCATGGTGCAGTCGGCGGCGCAGTTCCTGGTTACCGATGTGGTGGTGCTGGGCATTCTGCTGATCGCCCTGATCGCCTTCGCCCTGGAAATGAGCCTGCGTGCCCTGCAACGCAAACTGGTGCCTTGGCACGGGCAGAGCCACTGAATCCTGTTGACCTCGCCAGCAGCCTGGCGCCTGATTGAAGAGACCGACATGAGCCTGACCATCACCCCCCTCAGCCCGGCGCTCGGCGCCCAGATCAGCGGCGTGGACATCAGCCGCGATATCACCGCCGAAGAACGTGACGCCATCGAGCAGGCGCTGCTGCAGCACCAGGTGCTGTTCTTCCGCGACCAGCCGATCAACCCGCAGCAGCAGGCGCGTTTTGCCGCCCGCTTCGGCGACCTGCACATCCACCCGATCTACCCCAACGTGCCGGAAACCCCGCAGGTGCTGATCCTCGACACAGCGGTTACCGACGTGCGCGACAACGCCGTATGGCACACCGACGTGACCTTCCTGCCGACCCCGGCCCTGGGCGCGGTGCTCAGCGCCAAGCAGTTGCCGGCCTATGGTGGCGACACCCTGTGGGCCAGCGGCATCGCTGCCTTCGAAGCCTTGTCGGCGCCGCTGCGCGAGATGCTCGACGGGCTGACCGCCACCCATGACTTCACCAAGTCGTTCCCGCTGGAGCGCTTTGGCACCACGCCGGAAGACCTGGCGCGCTGGGAAGCCACCCGGCGCAACAACCCGCCACTGTCGCACCCGGTGGTGCGTACGCATCCGGTGAGCGGGCGCAAGGCGTTGTTCGTCAATGAGGGGTTTACCACGCGCATCAATGAGCTGAGCGAGCTGGAAAGCGAGGCGCTGCTGAAACTGCTGTTCGCCCATGCGACGCGGCCGGAATTCAGTATTCGCTGGCGGTGGCAGGAGAATGACGTGGCCTTCTGGGACAACCGCGTGACCCAGCATTTTGCCGTGGATGACTACCGGCCGAACCGGCGGGTGATGCATCGGGCGACCATCCTCGGGGATGCGCCCTTCTGATAGAGATGCATCAGCAGTGCCGGCCTCTTCGCGGGTAAACCCGCTCCCACAGGTACCGCACCGGTATTGAAGCCAGTGTTATACCTGTGGGAGCGGGTTTACCCGCGAAGAGGCCGGTACAGGTTACTATCTGACCAGATGCAGGAACTGCATGTGCCTTTCGTACTGGTCGAGGATGTCGTTGATGATCTGCTCCTTGCTGTAGCCCACCAGGTCATAGTTCTGGCTGCCTTCGCTCAGGTGCACCTCCGCCCGGTAGTAACGGCGGTTCTTCAACTCCTGCGTACCCAGCCCACCCAGGGCGAACGATGGTGTGAAGTAACCACGCATCTGTACCTGGTAAATGAACGGCTGTTCCTCGCCATGGCCAATCTTCAGGCTGACGTTGTCGTGGCTCGGGTCGTCCTGGGTAATCAGCACCAACCCCTTCTGCTCGAACACCTCACGCACATCGGCAATCGCCGGGCGTACCACGTCGTCCATGAAGCGGTACACCTCATCACGCGACGGGAAGTGCACCGCCTGGCTCAGGCGCTGGCGCCAGCCACCACGGCCGCGGCGTGACTGGGCGAACGGGGCCAGCGAATGCATCTGCGCGATCTGCCGTTGCGACTCCAGGTAGAACGCCTTGTGCAGCCCCCACATCATGCACAGCAAGATCAGCGAGAATGGCAACGAGGTCAGCACCACCGCCGACTTCAGCGAATCGATGCTGCCGGCGAACAACAACGCACTGGTGATCAGCGCCGTCATCGCGCCCCAGAAGATGCGCAGCCAGTTCGGCCCGTCCTCGTCGGTGTCACCACCCTTGGCCGACAAGGTCGACAGCACCACGGTGCCCGAGTCGGCCGAGGTGACGAAGAACACGAAACTGATGAACACCGTCACGGCGATCACCGTCTTGCTCCAGGGGTAGGTCTCCAGCAGCAGGTACAGGCTCATCGACGGGTTATCCAGCGCCGACTGGCCCAGCGCGGTCATGCCGTGGTTGATGACCTGGTCCAGGGCGCTGTTGCCGAAGATCGACATCCACGCCAAGGTGAAGCCCAGCGGAATCAACAGCACGCCAAAGACGAACTCGCGGATGGTGCGGCCACGGGAAATGCGGGCGATGAACAGGCCCACGAACGGCGCCCAGGCAATCCACCAGGCCCAGTAGAACACCGTCCAGCCGCCCAGCCAGTCGCGGTTCTCGCCGTAGGCATAGACGTCGAAGCTCTTGCGCGGCAAGGCCCCCAGGTAGTCGCCGAGGTTCTGGATCAGCGTGTTGAACAGGTGCTGGGTAGGCCCGGCGAACAACACGAACAGCAACAGCGCGCAGGCCAGGAACAGGTTGATGTCGCTCATCACCCGCACGCCCTTCTCCACCCCGGCGACGGCCACGGCCACCGCCGCGCCCATCATCAGGGTGATGAGCAGTACCTGCACCCACTGGCTGTGGTCGATGCCGAACAGGTAGTCGAGGCCGGCGTTCAGGTGCAGCACGCCAAAGCCCATGTCGGCACCCAGGCCGAACACCGTGGCGATGATGCCGAAACCGTCCACCGCATAACCGATCGGCCCGTTGATGCGCTTGCCGATCAGCGGGTACAACGCTGAACGCAAGGCCAGCGGCAGGTTGTGCCGGTAGGCGAAGTAGGCCAGTGCCATGCCGACGAAGGCGAACACGCCCCAGCCATGCAGGCCCCAGTGCAGGAACAGGATCTGCATCGCCTGGCGCCCGGCCTCGGCCGTGCCCGCTTCGCCCTGGGGCGGCTGCAGCATGTGGGTCAAGGGTTCGGAAACGCAGAAGAAGAACAAGGTGATGCTGATGCCGGCGGCGAACAGCATGCCGGCCCACGACAGGTAGCTGAACTCGGGCTCGTCGTGGTCGGCACCGAGCTTGATCTTGCCGTAGCCGGACAAGGCGGTGACCACCACGAAGACCAGGTACAGCGTCATCGCCAGCATGTAGTACCAGCCGACCGTGTTGGCCGCCCAGTTCTGCGCCGCCAGCAACCAGTCGCCTGCTGCTTGCGGATAGGAAATGACCACCAGGCCGAAGATGAGGATGAAACTTGCCGCGAAATAGAACACCGGGGGGTTCATGCGGATCTTGCCGTTGGCAAGTGAAGAGGTCGATGCACTCATTGGGGGTGCACCTCGTCGAATGACGTAAGGTTCGGAATGAACGGGTTCAGCAAAGGAATCCTCCTGTTGAACACCGGCAGCGGACCAGCGTTTTTCATTGAACAAGCGTTCAAGTTAAACATGGATCGGATTTCAATGCGAATTGGGGCGCTGATTGGTGCCCTCCTGTTCTGGCCCTTTCGCGGGTAAACCCGCTCCCACAGATACTGCACAAGATTCAAAATCTGTGGGGTTCCTGTGGGAGCGGGCAAGCCCGCGAAGAGGCCAGTACAGGCTAAAGAGATGCTAGATCAGTTCTTGTCCTGGCAATCCAGCTGCAGGTTGGCCTGGGTAATGTTGCTCTCGGCCGGCACACTGCGGGTCAGCCACACATTGCCGCCAATGGTCGAGCCTTTGCCGATGGTAATCCGCCCCAGCACCGTGGCCCCGGCATAGATCACCACATCGTCCTCGACGATCGGGTGGCGTGGCAGGCCCTTGTGCAGCGTGCCCGACTCATCGCTGGGGAAGCGCTTGGCGCCCAGGGTCACCGCCTGGTAGATGCGCACACGTTCGCCGATGATCGCGGTTTCGCCGATCACCACGCCGGTGCCGTGGTCGATGAAGAAGCTCGGGCCGATCTGCGCTCCGGGGTGAATGTCGATCCCCGTGGCCGAATGCGCCAGCTCCGAGCTGATCCGCGCCAGCAACGGCAGGCCGGCCTGGTACAGGTGGTGCGCCAGGCGGTGGTGGATGATCGCCAGGATGCCCGGGTAGCACAGCAGCACTTCATCGACGCTGCGCGCCGCCGGGTCGCCGTGGTAGGCGGCCAGCACGTCGGTGTCGAGCAGCACGCGCAGGCCCGGCAGGGCGGCGGCGAAGCCCTGCACCAGGCTCAGCGCATGGGCATCGACGCCGGCCAGGTCGCCCTTGCTTTGCCGCGCGGCGTAGCGCAGCTCCAGGCGGGCCTGGGCCAGCAAGGCAGTCAGCGCGGCATCCAAGGTATGGCCAACGTAGAAGTCTTCGCTTTCTTCGCGCAGGTCGACCGGGCCAAGGCGCATGGGAAACAGCGCGCCGCACAGTTGTTCCAGAATCTGCCGCATCGCCTCGCGCGAAGGCAGCTCACGCCCGCCCTGCTCGCCAATGCTGCGGCCATTGCGGGTACGCCATTGTTCACGGGCACCGCGCAGGCCGGTGACGATGCTCTGCAACTGCCAGTGCCCGGATGAAGGTTGTTCGCTCACGGTTTTCTCCTGCCTGAAGAGGCCAACTGTTTTTATCGGCAGGTCAGGCCTCTTCGCGGGTAAACCCGCTCCCACAGGTACACCACAAGGCTCAAGATCTGTGTAGTCCCTGTGGGGGCGGGTTCACCCGCGTAAGGGCCGGACCTGCTTACATGTAATCCACTCTACGGCAAATCCGTCTCTTGGAAAAAACAACGCTTTATTCCATCCTGCGCTAAGTCAGGCATAAGCCGCGATGACGGAGCAGGCAACCTCGCCTACCCTCAAAGCAGCCAGCAACTGGCAAAAACAAAAAAGGAAATAACAAAATAATTTTTTAGTATTTCCTGGCCTAAGCAGCCAACTCTATATTCGCCACCCACTACTTCCACAACAAGCGCGGGGCTCTGTCATGTCGAAATTCGCCAAACCGCTACTCAACGCCAGCCTGGCACTCCTGCTGGGTGCCGGCCTGCTCAGCCAGGCCTTCGCCGGCGAGCAATTGAAGACCATCCAGGAAAAAGGCGTGATCAACGTCGGCCTCGAAGGCACCTACCCACCGTTCAGCTTCCAGGACGAAAACGGCAAGCTGACCGGCTTCGAAGTGGAGCTTTCCGAACTGCTGGCCAAAGAGCTGGGGGTAAAGGCCAAGGTACAGCCGACCAAGTGGGACGGCATCCTCGCCGCACTGGAATCCAAGCGCCTGGACGTGGTGATCAACCAGGTGACCATTTCCGAAGAGCGCAAGAAGAAGTACGACTTCTCCGAGCCTTACACCATCTCCGGCATCCAGGCGCTGATCCTGAAGAAGAAGGCCGAGCAGCTGAACATCCACAAGGCCGCCGACCTGGCCGGCAAAAAGGTCGGCGTAGGCCTGGGCACCAACTACGAGCAATGGGTCAAGCAGGACGTGCCGCAAGCCGATGTGCGCACCTATGAAGACGACCCGAGCAAGTTCGCCGACCTGCGCAACGGCCGCATCGACGCCATCCTGATCGACCGCCTTGCTGCGCTGGAATACGCACAGAAAGCCAAGGACACCGAACTGGCCGGCGATGCCTTCTCGCGCCTGGAAAGCGGCGTAGCCCTGCGCAAGGGCGAGCCGGAACTGCTGGCAGCGATCAACAAGGCGCTGGACAAGCTCAAGGCTGACGGCACGCTGGCCAAGCTGTCCGAGAAATACTTCGGTGCCGATGTCACCAAATGATCGCTGAAAGCCTGCAACTCGTTGTCGACTCCACGCCCTTCCTGCTGAAGGGCGCGGGTTATACAGTGCTGCTCAGTGTTGGCGGCATGTTCTTCGGCCTGCTGCTGGGCTTTGCCCTGGCGCTGATGCGTTTGTCGAAGATTCTGCCGCTGAACTGGCTGGCGCGGGTCTACGTGTCGTTCTTCCGCGGCACGCCGCTGCTGGTGCAGCTGTTCGTCATCTACTTCGGCATGCCGCAGATCGGTATCGAGCTCGACCCGATCCCGGCCTCGCTGATCGGCCTGTCGCTGAACATGGCCGCCTATATCTGCGAGATCCTGCGCGCGGCGATTTCCTCGATCGACCGTGGCCAGTGGGAAGCCGCCGCCAGTATCGGCATGACCCGCGTCCAGGCCATGCGCCGGGCGATCCTGCCCCAGGCCTTGCGCACCGCCCTGCCGCCGTTGGGCAACAGCTTCATCTCGCTGGTCAAGGACACCGCCCTGGCGGCGACCATCCAGGTGCCCGAGCTGTTCCGCCAGGCCCAGCTGATTACCGCGCGCACCTTCGAAGTGTTCACCATGTACGTGGCGGTGGCGGTCATCTACTGGGTGCTGTGCAGCATCCTCGCGCACTTCCAGAACCGCATGGAAGCGCGCGTCAACCAGCATGACCAGGAGCATTGAGCATGATTGAAGTCAAAGGCCTGACCAAGCGGTTCAAGGGCCAGACCGTGCTCGACGGTATCGACCTGACCGTGCAGCCCGGCGAAGTGGTGGCCATTATCGGCCCCAGTGGCTCGGGCAAGACTACCTTCCTGCGTTGCCTCAACCTGCTGGAAACACCCGATGCCGGGCAGATCCAGATTGGCGACATCAGCATCGACGCCAACCGCCCGCTGGGTGGCCAGCAAAGTGCGATCCGCCGTTTGCGCCAACAGGCCGGGTTCGTGTTTCAGAACTTCAACCTGTTCCCTCACCGCACCGCTCTGGAAAACGTGATCGAGGGGCCAGTGATCGTCAAGAAGACGCCCCGCGAGCAGGCCATCGAACTGGGCCGGCGCCTGCTGGCCAAGGTCGGCCTGGCAGGCAAGGAAGACGCCTACCCGCGGCGCCTGTCCGGTGGCCAGCAGCAACGGGTGGCTATCGCCCGCGCCCTGGCCATGGAGCCGGAGGTGATCCTGTTCGACGAGCCGACCTCGGCGCTGGACCCCGAACTGGTGGGTGAAGTGCTGGCGACCATCCGCGGCCTGGCCGAGGAGAAGCGCACCATGATCATCGTCACCCACGAGATGAGCTTTGCCCGGGATGTGGCGAACCGGGTGATCTTCTTCGACAAGGGCGTGATCGTGGAACAGGGCGAGGCCAAGGCGCTGTTTGCAGCGCCAAAGGAAGAGCGTACCCGGCAGTTCCTGCGCAAGTTCCTGGGGACTGCTGCCTCCGAGTAAACCTGTTGCGGCCTCCTCACGGGCACGCCCGCTCCCACAGGTGGGGCACCGATTTCAAGATCTGTGCTGTACCTGTGGGAGCGGGCGTGCCCGCGAAGAGGCCGGCACATCCAGAGCAAATACCTCCTTCTATACATATTCCAAAGAGTTAGTTCATAAACTTTTTATAAAGCATTAGGGTATATATACCGGACCACCGGACCAGCACACATCTGCCGCGATCAGCTGTAGCGGCATTACTTTTTTGTGAGGTCAGGAATGGTCAGGATCACAATCACCCCAGTGCGTAACGCCAGGGCATTGAGTGCAGCCAAGGAGCGGTACTGATGTCCAGCCAAGCCAATACCCAGTTCCACAGCGATCTCGACAGCTCGCCCCTGCTGCTGCCGGCCAAGGTACTGCGCAACGACGCCGAAGCCCTGCAAGCGGCCCGCGAACTGGCTGAGGTCGCCCGCGAGCAGGCAGCCCGCCGCGACCAGCAACGCAAGCTGCCATGGGCCGAAATCGAACTGTTCACCCGCAGCGGCCTGGGCAGCATCAGCGTACCGAAGGCCCACGGTGGCCCCGATGTGTCGTTCGAGACCGTGGCCGAAGTGTTCCGCCTGATCAGCGCCGCCGACCCGGCCCTGGGGCAAATCCCGCAGAACCAGTTCGGCATGCTGCAACTGCTGCGCCTGACCGCCACCGAGGCACAGCAGGCGGTAATCTTCCGCAGCGTGCTCGACGGCTGGCGCATCGGCAATGCCGGCCCCGAGCGCGGCACCAAGGACACCCTGACTCTCAAGGCCAGGATCACCCGCGTCGGTGACAGCTATCGCATCAGCGGTGAGAAGTTCTATTCCACCGGTGCCCTGTTCGCCCACTGGGTGGCGGTCAAGGCACTGGACGACGAAGGCCGCCAGCGCCTGGCGTTCGTACGCCGGGGCAGCCCGGGGCTGCGCATCGTCGATGACTGGTCGGGGTTCGGCCAGCGCACCACTGCCAGCGGCACCGTACTGCTCGACCAGGTACCGGTGGATGCCGACCTGGTGATCGACAACTGGCGCCAGCGCGACACTCCCAACATCCAGGGCGCGGCCTCGCAGCTGATCCAGGCGGCGATCGATGCCGGCATTGCCGAAGCGGCGATCGAAGATGCCATCAGTTTCGTGCGCGAAAAGGCCCGGCCATGGATCGAGGCCAAGGTCGACCGCGCCAGCGACGACCCCTATGTAATCGCCGACATTGGCCGCCTGAAGCTCGAGCTGCACGCCGCCGAAGCGCTGCTGCGCAAGGCCGCGCGGGTCCTCGACGAGGTCAATGCCGCGCCGATCGATGCAGCAAGCGCTGCGCGAGCCTCGATCGCGGTGGCCGAGGCCAAGGTGCTGACTACCGAGATTGCCCTGCAGGCCAGCGAGAAGTTGTTCGAGCTGGCCGGCAGCCGCGCCACCCTCGCCGAGTTCAACCTCGACCGCCACTGGCGCAATGCCCGGGTGCACACCCTGCATGACCCGGTGCGCTGGAAGTACCACGCGGTCGGCGCTTACCACCTTAACGGCACCTTGCCAGCGCGGCATTCCTGGATCTGACTTGCTGCCTTTGGGGCTGCTGCGCAGCCCTTCGCGGGCTCGCCCGCTCCCACAGGATAACCACCGCCTGAACAGGCATCACTTTACCTGTGGGAGTGGGCGAGCCCGCGAAGGGCTGCGCAGCGGCCCCCGGAGAACACCATGACTACAAGCATCATTACCGACGACACCCAAGCCCTGAACGTTGCCGAAGAAGTCGCCCAACAACTGCGCCGCGACAGCGCCCTGCGCGACCGCGAACGCCGCCTGCCACACACCGAGCTCGAGCTGTTCACCCGCTCCGGCCTGTGGGCCATCAGCGTGCCCAAGGCCTTCGGTGGCGCCGGCGTGTCCAACGTCACCCTGGCCAAGGTCATCGCCCGCATCGCCCAGGCCGACGGCTCCCTCGGGCAGATCCCGCAAAACCATTTCTACGCCCTGGAAGTACTCCGGGTAAACGGCACGCCCGAACAGCAACAGCGCCTGTACGCCGAAGTACTGGCGGGCAAGCGCTTCGGCAACGCCCTGGCCGAACTGGGCACCAAGACCGCCAACGAGCGCACCACCCGCCTGACCCGCGACGGCGATGGCTTTCGCATCAATGGCCGCAAGTTCTACGCCACCGGCGCCATCTACGCCCAGCGCATTCCCACATCGGTGGTCGATGAGCATGGCGTACAGCACCTGGCCTTCGTCCCGGCCGACAGCAAGGGCCTGCAGGTGATCGACGACTGGAGCGGCTTCGGCCAGCGCACCACCGGCAGCGGCTCGGTGGTGTTCGACAACGTATACGTCAGCGCCGCCGACGTGGTGCCCTTCCAGAGCGCCTTCGAACGCCCCACCCCGGTCGGCCCGCTGGCGCAGATCCTTCATGCTGCCATCGACACCGGCATCGCCCGCGCCGCCTTTGATGATGCCCTGCACTTCGTGCGCACCCGCAGCCGCCCCTGGGTCGACTCCGGCCTGGACAAAGCCAGCGATGACCCGCTGACGTTGAAGAGTTTCGGCCACCTGGCGATCCGCCTGCATGCCGCCGAAGCCTTGCTGGAGCGTGCCGGTGAATACCTGGACCGTGCCCGCGACGACAGCACTGCCGACAACGTGGCAGCCGCATCCATCGCGGTGGCCGAGGCCCGCGCCATCAGCACCGAAATTTCCCTCGCAGCCGGCACCACCCTGTTCGAACTGGGCGGTAGCCAGGCCACCCTGGCCGAACACAACCTCGACCGCCACTGGCGCAACGCCCGCGTGCACACCCTGCACGACCCGGTGCGCTGGAAGTACCACGCCATCGGCAACTACTACCTCAACGATGCCAACCCACCACGCCGGGGGACTATCTGATGGCCAGGCAGATCCTGCTCAATGCCTTCAACATGAACTGCGTCGGGCACATCAACCACGGCCTGTGGACCCACCCACGGGACACCTCGACCCAGTACAAGACCCTGGACTACTGGACCAGCCTGGCGCGCCTGCTGGAGCGCGGCCTGTTCGACGGGCTGTTCATCGCCGACATCGTCGGCACCTACGACATCTACGGCCAGTCGCTGGACGTCACCCTCAAGGAGTCGATCCAGCTGCCGGTCAACGACCCGCTGCTGCTGGTCTCGGCCATGGCCGCCGTCACCCGCCACCTGGGTTTCGGTCTCACCGCCAACCTCACCTACGAGGCGCCGTACCTGTTCGCCCGGCGCCTTTCCACCCTGGACCACCTGAGCAATGGCCGGGTGGGCTGGAACATCGTCACCGGCTACCTCGACAGCGCCGCCCGGGCCATGGGCCTGGCGCAGCAACCGGAGCATGACCGCCGCTACGACCAGGCCGACGAGTACCTGCAGGTGCTGTACAAGCTGCTGGAAGGCAGCTGGGCCGACGATGCCGTGGTCGCCGACCGACAGCAGCGCGTCTATGCCAGGCCCGACAAGGTGCGCAAGATCCACCATCAGGGCGAGTTCTACAAGGTCGACGGCTACCACCTGTGCGAACCCTCGCCGCAGCGTACCCCGGTACTGTTCCAGGCCGGCAGCTCGCAGCGTGGTCTGGCCTTCGCCGGCAACCATGCCGAATGCGTGTTCATCAGTGGCCAGGACAAGGCCGCCACCCGTGCCCAGGTCGACAAGGTGCGCGCCGCCGCCCAGGCCGCTGGCCGTGACCCGCAGGCGGTCAAGGTGTTCATGGGCATCACGGTGATCGTCGCCGCCACCGAGCAGCAGGCCCAGGCCAGGCACGCCGAGTACCTGCGCCACGCCAGCGCCGAGGCCGGGGTCGCGCACTTCGCCGCGTCCACCGGCATCGACTTCGCCGCCTACGCGCTGGACGAGCCGATTGCCTTCAGCCAGGGCAACGCCATCCAGTCCGCCACGCGCCAGTTGCAGGACAACGCCTGGACCCGCCGGCGCCTGCTGCAGCAGCACGCCCTGGGTGGCCGCTACGTGACCCTGGTCGGCGCGCCCGAACAGGTGGCCGAGCAGCTGATCGCCTGGATCGATGAAACCGGTCTGGACGGTTTCAACCTGACCCGCACCGTGACCCCGGAAAGCTTCGAGGACTTCATCGACCTGGTCATCCCGCAGTTGCAACAGCGTGGCCGCTACAAGACCGCCTACGCCGAAGGCACCCTGCGCGAAAAACTGTTCCAGGCCGACCACCCGCACCTGCCTGCCGACCACCCTGGCTCGGCTTACCGCTATACCTCTACCCCGACTGGAGCCCTGCACCATGCTTGATAAACTGTTCCGGCCCGTCGCGGCCAT
This sequence comes from Pseudomonas sp. 43(2021), assembly GCF_017490805.1. Lineage (NCBI taxonomy): Bacteria > Pseudomonadati > Pseudomonadota > Gammaproteobacteria > Pseudomonadales > Pseudomonadaceae > Pseudomonas > Pseudomonas sp. 43(2021). Next base: position 64,440 of record NZ_JAFGYJ010000015.1, on the reverse strand, counting down.
TGCCCTCACCCTCGGCCTGTCCGCCAGCGCCCTGGCTGCCGAACCGCTGAAGATCGGCACCACCGCCGCATTTGCCATCCCGCTGGAAGCCGCAGTGGAAGAAGCGCACAAGCAAGGCCTGGAAGTGAAGCTGGTCGAGTTCAGCGACTGGATCGCGCCCAATGTCAGCCTCAACAGCGGCGACATCGACGTGAACTACTTCCAGCACATCCCGTTCCTGGAAAACGCCAAGGCGGCGGCGGGCTTCAACCTGGTGCCCTACGCCCCGGGCATCATCAACAACGTCGGCCTGTACTCGAAAAAGTACAAAAGCTTCGCCGACCTGCCCGAAGGCGCCAGCGTGGCCATCGCCAACGACCCGATCAACAGCGGCCGTGGCCTGCAGTTGCTGGCCAAGGCCGGGCTGATCACCCTCAAGCCGGGGGTCGGCTACAAGGCCACCGAGGACGACATCGTCGCCAACCCGAAAAAGCTGAAAATTCTTCAGGTGGAGGCCGTGCAGCTGGTACGTGCCTATGACGACGCCGACCTGGTGCAGGGCTACCCGGCCTACATCCGCCTGGCCAACAGCTTCGACGCAGGCTCGGCCCTGCTGTTCGACGGCCTGGAGAACAAGGAGTACGTGATCCAGTTCGTCATTCGCCCGCAAAGCAAGGACGATCCGCGCCTGGCCAGGTTCGTCGACATCTACCAGCACTCGCCAGCGGTGCGCGCAGCCCTGGACAAAGCCCACGGCAAGCTTTACCAGGCCGGTTGGGAGGGCTGACATGAGCCAGGCCAGCGCGCTCCGGGCGCCCACCTTACAACCACTGCCGTCAACGACCAGGGAGCAGGCCCTGCGCCCGGAGGTCAATGAAGCCCACGTGCGCTTCATCGGCCTGGGCAAGACCTACCCGGGCCAGGCGCAACCGGCCTTGCAAGGCATCGACCTGAACATCCGCCGTGGCGAGATCTTCGGCATCATCGGCCGCAGCGGCGCCGGCAAGTCATCATTGCTGCGCACCATCAACCGCCTGGAACAACCCAGCCAGGGCCGGGTGTTGATCGACCAGGTGGACATCGCACCCTTCGACGAGGACCACCTGGTGGCCCTGCGCCGGCGCATCGGCATGATCTTCCAGCACTTCAACCTGATGTCGGCCAAGACCGTGTGGCAGAACGTCGAGCTGCCCCTGAAGGTGGCCGGTGTGGCCAAGGCCGAACGCCAGCGCAAGGTACGCCAACTGCTGGAACTGGTCGGCCTGCAGGAAAAGCACCACGTTTACCCGGCGCAGCTGTCCGGCGGGCAGAAGCAGCGCGTGGGCATTGCCCGGGCGCTGGTGCATGACCCCGAGATTCTGCTGTGCGACGAGGCCACCTCGGCGCTGGACCCGGAAACCACCGCTTCCATTCTCGAACTGCTGCGCGACATCAACCAGCGCCTGGGCCTGACCATTGTGCTGATCACCCACGAGATGGCGGTAATCCGCGATATCTGCCACCGGGTGGTGGTGCTGGAACGCGGAGAAGTGGTCGAGCAGGGCGAGGTCTGGCGGGTGTTTGGCTCACCACGCCACGAGGTCACCCGCACCTTGCTCGCGCCGTTGCAAGCCAGGTTGCCAGCCGCGCTGCAAGCCAGCCTGCGGGCCAGCCCGGCGAGCCGCGACAGTGCCGTGGTGCTGAGGCTGACCCTGCTCGGCGAGCCCGAACTGTCTGCCCTGTTCAACGACCTTGGTGGCCGCGTGCGCCTGCTGCAGGGCGGTGTGGAAACCATTAGTGAGCATGCCCTCGGGCAGCTGATCCTGTCGGTGCAGCACTCGCCGCACGACCCCCATCAATTGCTGGAACGCGCCCGCCGCTGGGCCGAGGACGTGGAGGTACTGGGCCATGTGGTTTGATCGCCTGCTGGAAGGTTTGCTCGATACCCTGCTGATGGTCGGCGTGTCGTCGCTGATCGCCCTGCTGGTGGGGGTACCGATGGCGGTGCTGCTGGTCACCAGCGACAAGGGCGGGATCTTCGAGGCACCGCTGCTGAACCGGGTGCTGGGCGCCTTCGTCAACCTGTTCCGCTCGATCCCGTTCCTGATCCTGATGGTCGCGCTGATCCCCTTTACCCGCCTGGTGGTGGGCACCACCTACGGCGTGTGGGCGGCGGTGGTACCGCTGACCATTGCCGCCACGCCGTTCTTCGCGCGGATTGCCGAGGTCAGCCTGCGTGAAGTCGACCACGGCCTGGTGGAAGCTGCGCAAGCCATGGGCTGCCGGCGCTGGCACATCGTCTGGCATGTGCTGCTGCCCGAGGCGCTGCCAGGGATCGTGGGGGGCTTCACCATTACCCTGGTGACCCTGATCAATTCCTCGGCCATGGCCGGAGCGATCGGTGCCGGGGGCCTGGGGGATATCGCCTACCGCTATGGCTACCAGCGCTTCGACAGCCAGATCATGCTGACCGTGATCGCCATGCTGGTGGCATTGGTGGCGTTGATCCAGCTCGGTGGCGACCGGTTGGTGAAAGGCCTGAACAAGCGTTGAATTCTTCGCGGGCACGCCCGCTCCCACAGGTACTGCACAAGGTTTGAATACAACGATATCCCTGTGGGAGCGGGCCTGCCCGCGAAGGGGCCTTCAACCCCAGCGAAGATCCCCGGCAGGCACCGGTCGCCCGAACCAGTAGCCCTGCCCCAGCTGACACAGCTCCAGCAGCAGGAAGCTGGCCTGCTCTGCCTGCTCGATGCCCTCGGCATGCACCTGCATGCCCATGCTTCGGGCCAGGGCGATGATCACCCGGACGATCGCGATGTCGTCCTCATCCAGCGGCAACCCGGCAACGAAGCCCTGGTCGATCTTCAGCTTCTGCACCGGCAAGCGCTTTAGGCGCAACAACGATGAATACCCGGTGCCGAAGTCGTCGATGGCCAGGGTCACCCCCAGTTCACGCAGGCGATGCAACTGCTCCAGCGCCACGTCCGGGTCTTCCATCACCGCGCTCTCTGTCACCTCCAGCTCCAGCAAGGCCGGGGCCAGGCCGGTGTCGTGCAGCGCTTCAGCCACCTGCTGGTACAACTCGTGCTGGCCAAACAGGCGGCTGGAAATGTTCACCGCCACAAAGGCCAGCTGCCGGCCTTCGCCCTGCCATTGCACCATCTGCCGACACGCCTGGCGCAATACCCAGGTGTCGATCTCGGCAATCAGCCCGGTGCGCTCGGCAATCGGGATGAATTCACCTGGCGGTACCAGGCCGCGCTGGGGGTGCTGCCAACGCACCAGGGCCTCGACGCCGACCTGGCGGCCGGTCGCCAGGTCGTGCACCGGCTGGTAGAACACTCGCAGCTCGTCCTGCTCCAGGGCCCGGCGCAGCTCGCCGGCAGTTTCGACCCGGTGCTGGGCGTGGGCAGTCAGCTCTTCGGTGTACAACGCATAGCAGGCTCGCCCGCTGCTCTTGGCCTTGTACAAAGCCGAGTCGGCGTTGCGCAGCAACTGCTCGGCACTCAAGGCATCGCTTGGGAACAGGCTGATGCCTGCGCTGACACTGATGAACAGGCGGTTGCCGTCGAACAGAAATGGCTCGCGCATGCGCTCGATGATGCCCTGCGCCAGCTTGCCCGCCTGGCCGACCTCCTGGCAGTTCTCCGCCAGCACGCCATATTCGTCGCCCCCCAGACGCGCCAGAGTCACGCCGCTGCCCAGCACTTCACCCAGGCGCTCGCCGACCAGCTTCAGCAACTGGTCGCCGATGGTGTGGCCAAGGCCGTCGTTGATACTCTGAAAGTGGTCCAGGTCCAGTAACAGCAGGGCACAACCGCGCTTGTTGGCCTGGGCTGCGGCCAGGGCCTGCTCGACCCGGTCCGTGAACAGCAGGCGGTTGGGCAGACCGGTCAGCGGGTCGTGGTGGGCCAGGTAGGCCAGTTCCTGTTCCGAATGCTTGATCGCGCTGATGTCGCTGAACACTGCCACGTAATGGCTGAGCTCACCTTCGTCGTCGTGAATGGCACAAATGGTCTGCCACTGTGGGTAGATTTCGCCGCTCTTGCGCCGGTTCCAGATTTCACCGCTCCACTCGCCGCTTTCCGCCAGGGTGGCGAAGATCTGCTGATAGAACGCCAGGCCATGGCGGCCCGATTTGAACTTGCTCGGGCGCTGGCCGATGACCTCGTCCTGCTGATAGCCGGTAATACGCATGAAGGCACGGTTGACGTGCACGATCAGGCCCTGGCGGTCGGTCACCAGCACGCCCTCGAGGGTGCTGTCGAACACGGCGGCAGCCATACGCAGCCGTTCGCGGTCTTCGCAACGCAAACGCGCGCCACGGCCGATGAAATTGAGCAGACGCACCCGCGACACATAGATCAGCAAGGCACTGAACAGCACCCAGACCACCACGTTGATCTGCCGGCCCACATTCAGAGCCAGAGGGTCGTCAGTCATGCCGCGCAGCACCACCTCGGCCAGCGTCAGCCAGAGGATCGAGAGCACCACATACAGCGCAGCCATGCGCAAGGCGTCGCGAACGGAAACAGACATGTCGGGTGCAATTGCCCATAGAAAGTGATGGGGCATTATAAAGGCTGAAACATGTCGTGACCTCCTATCTGAACGGGTGACTGTATTTATTTCCCGCCCAAGGGATAATCAGCCCCTCCTCCTGCATTCCGAGGGTATTTACACCTATGTGGTACAACGGCCTGCTCGACTTGTCGGCCTGGCAACTGGTCGGCATCACCCTGTTGATGACCCACGTGACCATCGTCAGCGTCACGGTCTACCTGCACCGCTACTCCGCGCACCGGGCCCTGGAACTCAATGGCGCGCTCAAGCACTTCTTCCGTTTCTGGCTGTGGCTGACCACGGCACAGAACACCCGCGAATGGACCGCCGTGCACCGCAAGCACCATGCCAAATGCGAAACCCCCGATGATCCGCACAGCCCGCTGTACAAGGGCCTGGGCACGGTGCTGCGCAAAGGCGCCGAGCTTTACCGGGAAGAGGCACGCAACCCCGAAACCCTGCGCATCTACGGCAAGAACTGCCCGGACGACTGGATCGAGCGCAACCTCTACTCGCGCTACAAGCTGGGCGGCATCGCACTGATGGCGGTGATCGACCTGCTGCTGTTCGGCACCATCGGCATCACTATCTGGGCGGTGCAGATGATGTGGATTCCGTTCTGGGCCGCCGGCGTGGTCAACGGCCTGGGCCACGCCCTCGGCTACCGCAACTTCGAGTGCCGCGACGCCGCCACCAACCTGGTGCCGTGGGGCATCGTCATCGGTGGTGAAGAGCTGCACAACAACCACCACACCTACCCCAACTCGGCCAAACTGTCGGTCAAGCGCTGGGAGTTCGACATGGGTTGGGCGTGGATCCGCCTGTTCTGCCTGCTGCGCCTGGCCAAGGTGCAGCGCGTGGCCCCCATCGCCCACCGGGTGGCCGGCAAGGCAAGCCTGGACATGGACACTGCCATGGCGATCCTCAACAACCGCTTCCAGATCATGGCCCAGTACCGCAAGCTGGTGATCGGGCCGCTGGTCAAGCAGGAGCTGGCCCGCGTCGATGCCTCGCTGCGCCACCACTTCCGCCGCGCCAAGCGCCTGTTGTCACGCGAGACCAGCCTGCTGGAAGACCGTCATCATGTGCGCATCGAGTCGATGCTCGCCCACAGCCAGGCGCTGAAGACCATCTACGAAAAACGCCTGGCCCTGCAGCAGATCTGGGCGCGCACCAGCGCCAACGGCCACGACATGCTGGCCGCCATGAAGGACTGGGTACACGAGGCCGAAACCAGCGGCATCCAAGCCCTGCGCGACTTCGCGGCACAACTGAAGACCTACTCCCTGCGCCCGACCGCCGCCTGACCGCCGTTGATCGGCACGCCCCCTTGGCGGGGCGTGCCGCCCGGAACTTCGCCCCTTCGTTTACACTCAAACTCGGCACATCGCCCGCGTGGCGGGCCAGATGCTGGCCGCACGCTTACACGCCGAGACCCGCTCCGTGCACATGGCCAAGAACATTCCAACGACACTGCCTGGCCCCCCCCCTCCGGAGGCCGCCCAGACCTTGCTTGCGCTGCTCCACGCCCAGGGCGAGGTTGCCCGCCTGAGCGAGCGCGAGCAGCTGTTCAGCTCCCTGCTCGACAGCGTCAACGCTGTGCTGTGGGCCTTCGACTGGGAAACCCGCCAGGTGCTGTACGTCAGCCCCGCCTACGAGCGCATCTTCGGTCGCCCGGCCAGCCTGGTACTGGCTGACTACAACGAGTGGCGCGACAGCATTTACCCAGACGACCTGGAGTTCGCCGAGCGCAGCCTGGCCCAGGTACTGCTGAAGGGTTCGGTGGAAGACCGCGAGTACCGCATCCTCAATGCCGACGGCCAGCTGCGCTGGCTGAGCGACAAGTGCTACATCAACCAGCAACGCGATGGTGACCGGGTGATCATCGTCGGTATCGCCGAAGACATCACCGAGAAGAAGCAGCTCGAAGGCGAACTGCAGCGCCTGGCCACCACCGACGTGCTGACCCAGAGCAGCAACCGCCGTCACTTCTTCGAGTGCGCCCAGCAAGCCTTCGACAGCGCCCGCGAAGACGGTACGCCACTGGCCTTCCTGCTGCTGGACATCGACGACTTCAAGCGCATCAACGACAGCTACGGTCACCAGGAAGGCGACCAGGTGTTGCAGCAAATCGCCGATAGCGGCAAGGCCGTGCTACGGCGTGGTGACCTGTTCGGGCGCATTGGTGGCGAGGAGTTCGCGGCTGTGTTCCCGGGCTGCACTGCCCAGGTGGCGGAACAGATTGCCGAGCGCTTGCAACGGCAGATCCAGCGGCTGAGCTTCAGCCATGGGGAGCAGACTTACGGAGTGACGGTGAGCCAAGGGGTGACCGGCCTGACTGACGAGGATGTGGCGCTGGACACCCTGTATGCCCGGGCCGATGCGGCGATGTACCAGGCCAAGCGACAGGGCAAGAACCAGATCGTCCGCGGCTGACTGCCTTACACAGTACTTGCTGGCCTGTACGGTCCCTGTGGGAGCGGCCTTGTGTCGCGAAAGGGCTGCAAAGCAGCCCCTGGATCTCAGCTGGAAACCTCGGCCTCGGCTACCGGCGGCTCTTCCTGCGGCTTCACCTCCGGGTTCTCCACCTTACGCAACCGGCTCAGCTCCGGCAGGCCAAGCTTGAGCAGGCGCGCGGTCTTGCTGCTGGCCACCTTCTCCAGCCCCTGCCCAGCCGGCAGCCGCGACAGCTGCCCGGCCAGGTTCATGGCCAGGATCTCCCGCGAGTAAACCCCACCGCCCAACTGGTAGATCGCCGCGATCAACTCGCGCAATCCCAGCGGTAGCCGCCAACGCGTACGCAACGCCGAGCCAAACGCAGCGCCAAACTCGTTGAGCGACAGCTGAACCTGGTCCTCATCCAGTTCGCCCCCGGCCAGTCGCCATTCCTGCAAGCAGCGCAGCACCGCCAGGTCGCCCAGGCAATGCAGCAGTCCTGCGCAGTAGCAACGCCCCTCATCCAGTTCAAGCATGCGCGCCAAGGTCCGCCCATATTCGGCAGCGTGCAGCGAAAGGTCCCAGTAACGGGCCGCATGCTCGGCCAGCAGCGGGTCGCTGAGGCGTGCGCTGCGCTTGAGGGTCATGCCCAGGATCAGGTTCATGCTCTGGGTGCTGCCAAGCTTGTTCAGGGCCTGCAACAACGTCTGCACCGGTACTTCGCGGTGCAGCGCTGCGCTGTTGGCCGCAGCGATCAGGACGGCGGTGATCTGCGGGTCCTCCTGCACTTCCTCTTCGAGCACCCTCAGGTTCAGGCCGTGGGGGTTGAGCGCGCGCTTGATCGCCACCTGCACATCGGCCAGCAGCGGCCCACCATCGGCGCTGGCTCGGCGCTGTTCCAGATAGGCCGGCAGGCTGGCGCCTGGTTGCAAGGCTGGTGCCGGGCAAGCGATCTCTTCGCCAACCGCCAGCAGCAGCTCTTCCAGACGCTTGCGCAGGTTATCCAGGTCAAGCGGCTTGCTCAGGTAGGCCGTGGGGTGCAGGGGCAGCGCCTCGCGCACACTGGCGCTGTCACTGCGGTTGCTCATGAGGATGAACGGCAAACCCGAGCCTTTGGCGCGCACCTTGCGCAGCAGGTCGAGGCCATCGACGCCGGGCAGCTCGCGGGCGGCGATGATCAGGTCGGGTTTGCTGGACAAGGCACTGAGCGCCTGCGAACCGTCGGCGCAGACCTGCAGGCGGGCATCACAGCGCACGCTGAGCAGCATTTCGCTGAGCATGTCACGTACCCAGGGGTCGCCTTCGACAATCAGCACGCTTGGTGGGGTGGGGTTTGCAGCGCTCATCGCCAACTCCTGAAATTCCCTGACACGCAGTCCGTCGCAGCTTCCTAAGCGAGTCCTGCCACAACGATAGCGCCAGGTGGGATGTCTGGGCACAAAAAAAACCCGCCGAAGCGGGTTTTTTCTGAAGCACATCACATCAGGCGATTTCAGCGAAGCACTCTTCGATGATAGCCAGGCCTTTGTCCAGCAGTGCGTCTTCAGCGGTCAGCGGAACCAGAATACGCAGGACGTTGCCGTAGGTGCCGCAGGACAGCAGGATCAGGCCCTTCTCGCGAGCCTTGGCGACAACCTGGCCAACAGCAGCAGCGTTCGGGGTGTGAGTGCCTTTCTCGAAGACTTCGACAGCGACCATCGAGCCCAGACCACGGACGTCACCGATGATCGGGTACTTCTTCTGGATTTCGCGCAGGCCAGTGGTCAGGCGCTCACCCACAGCTTTGCTGCGGTCCAGCAGTTTCTCTTCTTCGAACACTTCGATCACGGCCAGGGCCGCGGCGCAAGCGATCGGCGAACCGGCGTAGGTGCCGCCCAGGCCGCCCGGAGCGATGGCGTCCATGTACTCGGCCTTGCCGCACACACCGGCCAGCGGGAAGCCGCCAGCGATGGATTTGGCGAAGGTGGTCAGGTCAGGCGCAACGCCCATCTGTTCCATGGCGAAGAAGGTGCCAGTACGGCCAGCGCCGGTCTGTACTTCGTCGGCGATCAGCAGGATGCCGTGCTGGTCGCACAGGGCGCGCAGGCGCTGCATCAGCTCTTTCGGCGCTGGCAGGAAGCCGCCTTCGCCTTGTACCGGCTCGAGGATGATCGCGGCGATGTCGCGCGGCTCGGCGTCGTTCTTGAAGATGCGCTCGACCGAGGCGATGGCGTCGTCAACGCTGATGCCGTGCAGTTCGCTCGGGAACAGGGCGCGGAAGATGCCACCTGGCATCAGGCCCATGCCAGCGGAGTACGGCACGACCTTGCCGGTCAGGCCCAGGGTCATCATGGTACGGCCGTGGTAGCCGCCGGTGAAGGCGATGACGCCAGCGCGGCCAGTGGCGGCACGGGCGATCTTGACGGCGTTTTCAACGGCTTCGGAGCCGGTGGTGACCAGCAGGGTCTTCTTGTCGAAGTTGCCAGGGACCAGCTTGTTGATCTTTTCGCACAGCTCTACATAGGGTTCGTAGGCCAGCACCTGGAAGCAGGTGTGGCTGACCTTGGTCAGCTGCTCTTGCACGGCCGCAACCACTTTCGGGTGCAGGTGGCCGGTGTTCAGTACTGCGATGCCGCCGGCGAAGTCGATCAGTTCGCGGCCTTCAACGTCGATCACGGTCGAGTTCTTCGCGGTATCGACGAAGATCGGGTGGATCTGGCCAACGCCACGTGGGACGGCGGCGACACGACGTTGCATCAAGGATTCGTTGGTCTTGCTCATAATGCCCTCATTGCGCCGGTCTGGAGTGGCGCTTTTATTCGGGGGTGGCTGGGAGTGCTCGCGAACAGTATTCGTTGATCGACTGCCGTGAACGCCCTGGCCACCAGGTACTGCGATGTAAAAAAGGCCAGCGAGACGTCGCTCTCGCGCCCCGCTGGCAGAGGTAAAGCCGTTACCGTGCGATCAGACGCTGATGCACAGGTATTTGATTTCGAGGTAGTCCTCGATACCGTACTTGGAACCTTCGCGGCCCAGGCCCGAAGCCTTGATGCCACCGAACGGTGCTACTTCGTTGGAAATCAGGCCGGTGTTGATACCCACCATGCCGTATTCGAGGGCTTCGGCAACACGGAACACACGGCTCATGTCGCGGGCGTAGAAGTACGAGGCCAGGCCGAACTCGGTGTCGTTGGACATGGCGATGACTTCGGCCTCGTCCTTGAAGCGGAACAGCGGCGCCAGCGGGCCGAAGGTCTCTTCCTTGGCGACGGCAGCGGTCTTCGGTACGTCGACCAGAATGGTCGGCTCGAAGAAGTTGCCTTCGATGATCTTGCCACCGGACAGGACCTTGGCGCCTTTGCCAACGGCGTCTTCGATGTGCTCCTGGACCTTGGCGACAGCCTTGCCGTCGATCAGCGGGCCAGTGGTGGTGCCTTCTTCCAGGCCGTTACCGATCTTCAGCTTGGCAACCGCGGCAGCCAGCTTCTGGGCGAACGCGTCGTAGACGCCGTCCTGCACGTAGATACGGTTGGCGCAGACGCAGGTCTGACCGTTGTTGCGGTACTTGGAGATGATCGCGCCCTCGACCGCCTTGTCCAGATCGGCGTCGTCGAACACGATGAACGGGGCGTTGCCACCCAGCTCCAGGGAAACCTTCTTGATGTCCTTGGCGCATTCTTCCATCAGCTGGCGACCGATTTCGGTCGAGCCGGTGAAGGACAGCTTGCGAACCAGGGAGTTGCCGGTCAGTTCACCGCCAACTTCGCCAGCGCTGCCGGTAACCACGCTCAGCACGCCAGCCGGGATGCCGGCACGGTGGGCCAGTTCGACCAGAGCCAGGGCGGAGTATGGGGTCTGCGAGGCAGGCTTGAGCACCATGGTGCAGCCAGCGGCCAGGGCCGGGCCGGCTTTACGGGTGATCATGGCGGCCGGGAAGTTCCACGGGGTGATGGCCGCGGTAACGCCGATTGGCTGCTTGATGACGATCAGGCGCTTGTCTGGCTGGTGGCCCGGGATGGTGTCACCGTAGACGCGCTTGGCTTCTTCGGCGAACCACTCGATGAACGAAGCGGCGTAGGCGATTTCGCCCTTGGCTTCGGCCAGCGGCTTGCCTTGTTCGGTGGTCATCAGGCGAGCCAGGTCGTCCTGGTTCTCGATCATCAGTTCGAACCAGCGACGCAGCTTGGCCGAACGCTCCTTGGCGGTCAGGGCACGCCAGGCCGGCAGGGCCTTGTCGGCGGCTTCGATGGCGCGGCGGGTTTCCGCGGTGCCCATCTTCGGCACGGTACCGATGACTTCACCAGTGGCCGGGTTGGTGACCTTGATGGTCTGGCCGTTGTCCGCATCCAGCCACTCACCATTGATGTAGGCTTGCTGGCGGAACAACTGAGCGTCTTTGAGCTGCATGTCGGCTTCCCGAATTGTTGATTGTTGAAAAGCGCCCAAGGCAGGGCATCGAGCGTTTGAAATCTCAAACGAATGCTAAGCGGCTGCTGGGGTGTTGGACAATAGGCTGTTCGAAAAAAAGAACGAATGGTTGAACACCCTGGCGGAAATTTCATCATTTGCATAATGGCAACGGGCCTCTTCGCGGGCACGCCCGCTCCCACAAGTACCCCACCGGTTTCGAACTCGGTGCAGTACCTGTGGGAGCGGGCGTGCCTGCGAAGAGGCCAGTACAGGTTAGACGAACGCGCTGAAGGAAATGTGATGGGAGGACCGACGGCCCTCCCGGAAGGGGCGGATCAGAAGGCCTTCGCCAGGTCGATCACCAAGGCGCGGTAACCCACACTGCCCGGCTGTCGGCTGTGCACCTTCAGCTCCACCAGCACCTCCTGGGTCCCGCGCCGCACCTCGTTGAGCACGGTGGTGGTCAGTTTCTCCGGGGTCAGGAAGTTCACCGACGCCGAGTAGATGAACTGGGTGTCGGTCTCCGGCCGGTAGGCCACCACCGAGGTCACCGGGCTGTACCACTCGTCGCCGCGCTCCTTGCCGTATTCCCATACCTGCTCGACCGTGCCCTTGGCCTCGTCGATACGGTACTCCACCGCCCTGCTGTAGTTGCCGGTCAGCCTGGTTGGCGCAAAGTCGCGGCCCCAGCCGTTGTCGAACACGGTCAGCGTGCCTTTGCCGGTCAGCCAGGCGGTATGCTGGGTCCACGACCAGTCGAAGCTTTCGCTCGCCACCGGCGTCAGTACTTTCTTGCGCAGACGCTCAGGCCAGCCTTGGGGCGAGGCGAGAATCCACTTCACCTGCTTGTCGCGGCCTATCTTCACCACGCCCTGATGCCGTGCTGAAACGATGATGCTGTCGCCATCAGCGTCGTAGTCGATGGCATTGACGTGTGCCCAGTTACGCCCGGTGCCCCCCCCCGGAGTGTCACCAAAGGGCAAGTCGCCCTCGGCCAGTTCGTTGGCCAGCCGTTCGTCCTGTTTCTGCACCCCGGGCGGCAACTGGATGGCTGCCTTGCCCAAGGTTTCCAGCAGGTCGCCACGGTACGGGTCGAGGATCTGGTTGAGGTCCCAGAAGTCCAGCACATCACCGGCCTCGTTGACCTCGATGATGTGGTCGCGGATCGAGCGCACGCGCTTGCCGTCGGGCCGGCGATAGTCGCTGGTGCCCACCCGCAGCAGGTAGGTGCCATTGGCGGTCTCGCGGATTTCATGGGAGAAATCGGCAAACTTGTCGGGCAGCGTGCGTTGCCAGATGCGCCGGCCCAGCAGGTCGTACTTGGAATAGGTCTGGCCCTGCCCCCAGATCAGCTTGCCGTCGCGGGTCTGCTGGAAGCCCATGGTGCCACCCAGGCCATCACGGCGGTTGGAGTCGTGGATCTGCTCGATGTCCAGGTACCAGCGCACGTCGCCATTGCTGTCGGCGATCCAGTTGTTGCCCACCTGGTCCCATTCCGCCGCACCGCCCTGGGCATTCCACTTGAAGGCACGACCGCCCGGGATGTCCCCCTGCAGGTGGTTGAACAGGTACAGGCGCTTTTCAAAACCTGGCGCTACCTTGACTGGCTGCACCTCAGGCAAGGCGGCGGTCTGCCTGGCCACCACCGGCAGGCGCACCGCTGGTGCGTAGATCTGGTACTGCTCGCGGATACGCTCGCCGTCGAACTTGTAGGTCACTTCCACCTGGTTGACGTGATCCGGGTACAGGCCGAATACCGGGATACCGCCGTAGGTCCACAACGAGCGGTCGGACACCTCGTAGGCAATATCCACACCGCGCTCGCCCCGCCCCAACACGCGTACGTGCGCAGCACTCAGGCTGCGCCCACCGTCGCGAATGATCGCGGTCAGCGGCGCCAGGCGATACGGGTTGACTACCACGTCGCCGAGCAGCGCCTCGTCACGCTCGGGGACCTTGGCGGTCAGGCAGGCGCCTTCAGGCAATGCAGGGGTTTCGGTCTTGGCATTCATGGCATAGCTCCTTGTGCTCAGAAGTCGTAACGGGCGGTGGCGCCGAAAGTGCGCGGGGTGCCAAGCACGCCGGCATAGCCACCGTTGGCGGAGTTCCACAGGCTGGTGAAGTAGGTCTTGTCGCCGGCGTTCTTCACCCACAGCGACAGGTCGACCACGCCGTCGCCCTGGTCCAGGCGCACACCGGCGGAAAGGTTGACCAGCGCGTAGCTGGGGATCTGGCCGAAATCGGAATCGTCGATGGTGCCCACCGCCTTCGAGCGGAAGGCGTAACTGGCGGTGACATAGGGTTCGATGTGCTCGCTGGCCTGCCACTTGTACTGGGTGTTCAGGTTGGCGATGTACTTGGAGGCACCGACCACCTGGTGGCCGGACAGGTCGCAGGTGGCAGTGGCATTGGCCAGGCTCACTTCAGGCGGGCATGGGGCGTCCTTGTAGTCTGTGTAACGCACGTCGTTCCACGAGCCGTTGAAGTTGACCGTGAGGCCGCGCACCGGCAGCGCCGTGGCTTCGAACTCCAGGCCACGCGAGCGCACGCTGCCGGCGTTGGCCAGGTACTGCACGCGGTTGATCTGGTCGTACACGTTGGCCTGGTAGCCATGCACTTCGGCCCAGAACAGGTTGGTATTGAGTTGCAGGCGGTCGTCGAACAGCGAGCTTTTCAAGCCGACTTCGGCGTTGTTGACCCGCTCGGTGCCGACCAGCAGCGAGTCGGTGCCCAGCCGTGGCGCAGCGCCAACGGTAAGGTTGATACCGCCAGACTTCTCGCCGTGGGTCAGGGTGGCGTAGCCCAGCAACTGCTCGTTGAAGCGGTAGCTCAGGCCCAGCAGGCCGGAGGGGCTGAAACTGTACTGGTTGAGATCACCTGAGTCGTAGGCCCCTACCCGGCCCTGGCGCGCTGCTGCGGCGGCCCCGGTTACTGCTGCGCCACCGGTTGGTGCATCGCGGGTCACCCAGGCGCTCTTTTCTTCGTAGGTGCCGCGAATGCCGGCGGTGAAGTCCAGACGGTCGGTGAGGTGCCAGGTACCCTGGGCAAACAGGGCATAGCTGTCGGTATCGATATGGCCGTTGCCGATGGTGTCGACGTTGGCCAGGGCACCGGCCGGGGTGAGGTTCCAGATGTCCGCCTGCGGCCCGTAGAACGTGAAGGATTTGTTGTCCAGGTCCTGCTTGAAGTAGTACGCGCCCAGCACGTAGTCGAAGGCACCACCGGTGGGTGAGGCCAAACGGATCTCCTGGGAATACTGCTTGTCGCGCACCGATACCCCGGCGCTGTAGAACACCGGCACGTTGAGGCCGTCATCGTTGCGCGGGGTGAAGTCCCACCAGCGGTAGGCGGTGATCGAGGTCAGGGTGAAGTCGTTGGGCAAGGTCCAGTTGGCCTCCACCGAGGTACCGCCCTGGAACACCGTCACTTGCTGGTCGGCGTCGAAGTTGACCTTGCGGTGCTTGCCCGACACCAGCGTCGCGCCAGCCTGGGCGGCCAGGCTTTCGTAGCGGTTGACGCCATTGATGGTCGGCCCGGTGCTGTACAGGCTGAGGATGCCATTGTCGGAATCTTCTTCGTTGTATTCGCCGATCCAGCGCAGGTTGAAGGTTTCGCTCGGCTTGAACAGCAGCTGGGTACGAAAGCCCTGGCGCTTGCCGCCGTTGAGGTCGTCGCCGTTGTGGATGTTCTTCACATAGCCGTCGTCCTCGGTGCGATAGGCGCTGATGCGCCCGGCCAACGTGTCGCTGATCGGCCCCGAGAAGCTGCCTTGGGTTTGCAGGTAGCCGTCTTCACCAATCGACTGCTGGATGCTGCCCTCGCGGTGGAAGGTGGGCTTGCGCGTGGTGATGTTGAGCACGCCGGCGGTGGTGTTCTTGCCGAACAGCGTGCCTTGCGGGCCGCGCAGCACTTCCAGTTGCTCCACATCCAGCAGGTCGAACACCGCCATGCCGGGGCGGCCGAGGTAGACGTTGTCCAGGTAGATGCCGACGCTGCCTTCCAGCCCATCGCTGGCCGGGTTGTTGCCCAGACCACGGATCGAAATGCTCGACTGGCGGGCATGAACGTAAGCGACGTTGGTGCTGGGCACCAGTTGCTGCAGGTCCTGCACGCGGTAGATGCGCTGGCTTTCCAGGGTTTCGCTGTCGAGCACGCTGATCGGCGTGGGCACGCTTTGCGCGGTTTCTTCGCGGCGGCGGGCGTTGACCGTGACAGTGCCGAGCTTGGCTTCCTGCTCCACCGCCGGGGTGGCACTGACCGGCTCTTCGGCGAAGCTGACAGAGGACGCCGCCAGCAGTACGCCGGCAGCCAAGGGTTGCAAGGTGAAACGCGACGCGCGCGCAGGCCAACGGGAAACTCCGGACATGCAAATGCTCCTTGAGGCATGGGCCCTGGCGAGCATTTCCGTTGGCGGAACCGAATCGCGGTCAGTCGGGCTTATATTCTTTTAGGCGATATAAATATTTGTAATTCATATTTTGTGGAATAAGTGACTCCCTTTATAAGGGGGCTAACCCTTGTCAGCAATTGCATTCGACCGAAAGTTTCAATGTAAAAAATGCATATCGATCTCCGTCAGCTGCGCCACTACATTGCCCTTGTCGAGCACCGCAGCTTCGTTGCTGCGGCGGCGGCGGTGAACCTGTCGCAATCAGCGTTCAGCCGCAGCATCCAGACCCTCGAGCACAACATCGGCTGCCGCCTGGTGGACCGCGCCAGCAAGGAGCTGGCGCCAACCCGCCAGGGCTTGCTGGTGCTGGAGCATTCGCGGCGGCTGGTGCATGGCGCGCACAACCTGGTCAACGAGATTCACCAGTTCAATGGCGCCACCACCGGCGTGGTGCGCTTCGGTTCCGGGCCGGCGCCGGCCGGGGGGCTGGTACCGCGGGCGGTGGCACGCTTCGTCGCCGAATACCCCGCGGCGCGTACCTGCTTCCAGGTGGATAACTGGCAGGCGCTGAACCGCAAGCTGGTTGCCGAGGAGATCGAGTTCTTCGTCGCAGACACCCGTCAGTTCGAGTCCGACCCGGACTACCAGGTGCACAAGCTGGCGCCGCAGCGCTGGCATTTCTGCTGCCGCGTCGGGCACCCGTTGACCGAGCGCGAAAGCGTGCGGGCGCGTGACTTGTTCGACTACCCCCTGGCCACTACCTTCCGCCCGCCGAACATCCGCAAGATCCTCAGCGACCTCAGCGGGCGGCAGGATTTTCTGCCGACGGTGGAGTGCGAGCATGGCTATGCATTGCTGAATGTGGTGATGCATTCGGACACCATCGGCATTGCCTGCAATGCCAATTTGCGGCCGTATCAGCGTGACGGGGGATTGGTGGCATTGCAGCTGGCCGACCTGACGGTGGAGCAGGAGGAAGCGTTCTACACCCGCTATGGGGTGGTGAGCCGGGTGGGGTATGGGCTATCGCCGTTGGCTCAGGGGCTGGTCAGGCAGTTGATTGCCTGCGATACCGAGGTGTGACCGACGGGGCACCCCTGTGGGAGCGGGTTTACCCGCGAATACGATGGCGAATTCATTGACGCATTCGCGGGTAAACCCGCTCCCACAGGGTCTTCTACATCCCTCAACCTTTGCGGGTTGTCCGGCTCAACTGGCCATCCACCCCGACCGGCACTTCACCAGCCAGGGTCACCCGCCGCACCACACGTGGCTGGGTGCCGTAATCATCCACCGCATAATGCTGCGTCGCGCGGTTATCCCAGATTGCCACGTCCCCCGCCTGCCAGCGCCAGCGAACCGTGTTCTCCAGGCGCGTCACATGCCCTTGCAGCACCGCGAACAGGTGTTGTGAATCCGCCAGCGAATAACCTTTGATGCGCTTCACGAAGTGCCCCAGCTGCAGCACCCGCTCGCCACTGATCGGGTGCACGCGCACCACCGGGTGCTCGGTCTCGTACACCGTGGAGGTGAACACTTTGCGATAGCGCTCCAGCTTGGCCGCGTCCACGTCGGGCTTCGCGCTGGCGTAATCGTATTCGTTGCTGTGCACCGCCCACAGTCTGTCGGCCAGCTCGCGCAGCGGCTCGGGCAGCTCCTGGTACGCCGTGGCGGTGTTGGCCCACACAGTGTCGCCACCGGATGCCGGCGCCACCACGCTGCGCAGGATCGAGGCCTTGGGGTAGGCATCGACGAAGGTCACGTCGGTGTGCCAGGAGTTGGCCCGCTGGCCTTCGGCGCCATCGAGCTGCAACAGGTAACTGGTGCCGTCGACCACCGGCACGGTGGGGTGGGCGACCGGCTCGCCGAGCAGCTTGGCGAAGGCTTCCTGGCTTTGGTCATCCAGGTGGGTCTGGCCACGGAAGAAGATCACCTTGTGCTTCACCAGCGCGGCCTGGATGGCATCGAGGGTGGCGGCATCAAGGTCGGCGGACAATTGCACCCCGCGAATTTCGGCGCCGATACGGCCGGCAACAGGGTGAATGTCGAGTTCGAGGGTTTGTGGCGCGGAGGCCAGGGCAGCGTTGCTCATGGTCGTGTCCTTGCGGTCATTGTCGGGGCTTTGGGATTCAGCGGGCGGCCTGCACGGCCTGATTCTGTTGCAGGGCGGCATCGAGGAAGCGGGGTTCGATCCAGTCGGCCACCTGGAAGCCACGGCGGATCAGGCGCTCCTTGGCGGCCAGGTCCACGCCCTGTTGCAACTGGCCGACGAATTCGGCGTCCAGCCGTGGATCGAAGTAATGGGCCAGGTCTTCCGTGGCCAGGTCGTCGCTGAGGATGCTGCGCGGCCAGTTGGCATTGCTGGCCACCAGCTCGACGTAGGCCTCGCGGTTGTGTTCGTCGCGCAGCCAGGCGCTGGCCTGTTGCTGGGCATTGACCAGGCGCTGTACCAGCTCGGGGTATTTGCGGATGAAATCGCCAGTACCCAACAGCACCGCCTGGGTACTGCCGGCACCTGCCAGGTCACGTGAGTTGACCGGCAGCTCTACCAGCCCGCGCTCGCGTAGCGACAGCAGGTTGGACAGCCCCCAGGTGGCGTCGATCTGCTTGGCGGCCAGTGCGGCATTGGCGGCGTTGAAGTCCAGGTTGATCACCTTCAGCTCGCGCTCGCTAAGCCCCTGGCTGGCCAGGGCGCTGGCGAACGACAGCTGGTTGGCGGTGCCACGGAACACCGCCACGCGCTTGCCCTTGAGGTCGTGCAGGGTCTTGATGCCGGAACCGGGCACCACGCCCAGGTAGCTCTTCACCCCACGTACGCCCGCCGACAGCACGCGGGTGTCCAGGCCGTTGGCCTTGCCGACGATGGCGGCCAGGTCGCCGAGGTAGGCGAAATCGGCCTGGCCGTTGGCCAACGCTTCGTTCACCACCGGCCCGGCGCCCTTGAAGAAGTGCCAGTCGATGCGAATGCCGTCCTTGGCGAACTCCTTCTCCAGCAGTTGCTGGTCACGCAGCACGTCGACCACGCCACCGGCGCTGGGCTTGCTGCCCGCGCTGAGGTCGGGCACGGCGATGCGGATGCTTGCGGGCTTGGCCGGTTCAGCCGCGTGGGCGCTGAGGGTGAAGGCCAGCCCGAGGGCGGTGATCAGGTGGCGCAGCGGGGTTTTCATGGCAAGGCTCCTTGGCAGGCTGCCACCGGCGATGGCCGGCGCTTTGGCCAGAAGCTAGGCAGGTCTGGTTAGAACCTACAAAGATCAAAACTTCATTCTTCAGTAACTGGAAGGCATAAATCAGGCGGCATGCGGGCCTGCGGCTGGCTTGCGGAAAATGCATGGAAAATATGAGGAAAACGCAACGGCGAGAGGCTTCCGTATGCATGAAGCGCATGCTCTTATCTCTTGAAAGTCATTTTTTGGAATTTTTAATTCCCTAAATGAATAATCTAACAAGGCTTCGAGAGATGGCCGATGAATGGAATTCTGAGCAGAGGTCGGGGATGGCTCCGGGGGTCGCTACGCGACCCTTTCGCGACGCAAGGCCGCTCCCACAAGGATCGCGCCCGCTTGTTGCCCTGGGTCTTGCCTGTGCTGGTTGCGCTGCTGTGGGTAGTGGCCAGCCGGGAGCACTGGATGAGCGAGCAGATTCTGCCGGCGCCAGCATTGGTATGGCAGAGCGCGGTGGAGTTTGGTTCCGGCGAGCTGTGGGGGCACCTGTGGATAAGCTTGCAGCGGTTGTTCTGGGGGCTGGCGGTCGGCATCGGCAGCGGGTTGCTGCTGGGGGTCTGGCTGGGTGCTTCGCGGCGGGCGCAGACGCTGGTGCTGCCGACCTTCGTGGCGCTGGCACAGATTCCTACCCTGGCCTGGATCCCGTTGTTCATGCTGTTCTTCGGGATCGGCGAGTTGCTCAAGCTGGTGGTGCTGGTGAAAGCCGTGGTGGTCCCCGTTACCTTGCACACGCTGGTCGGTGTACGGGATGCCCAGCCCAAGCTGCGAGAGGCCGCTGCGGTGCTGCGCCTGCCTCGCCATCTGCTGTTCCTGCGCCTGCTGCTGCCGGCTGCCCTGCCCGCCTTCCTCACCGGCGTACGCCTGGCCCTGGCCACCGGCTGGACCTCACTACTGGCGGTCGAACTGCTGGCCTCCAGCGAAGGGATTGGCTACCTGATGGTCTGGGGACGACAGCTGTTCATGCTCGACCTGGTGCTGCTGTGCATCCTGGTGATCGGCCTGGTCGGCGCACTGCTGGAGCACGGCTTCTCGGCCCTGGAAAAGCGCCTGCTGTACTGGCCGCAAGCGGCCACAGGGGAGCAGCACCGTGGCCCCGTGCCGCGGGGTTGGCAAAGCCTGCTGCTGCCACTGGCACTGTTGGCCCTGTGGCAGGCCAGCAGCAGCTTTGGCTGGGTCGACAGCAACATCCTGACCTCGCCACTTGAAGTGTTGCGTACTCTGCTGACCGGCCTGGCCGATGGTTCGCTGCCGCAAGCCTTGCTGCTGAGCCTGCAGCGCGCTTTGGCCGGCTTGCTGCTGGGCGGTAGCGCTGGCTTGCTGGTCGGTTTGCTGTTGGGGCTTTCGGCCAATGCCGAACGTATCTTCGGGCCCAGCCTGTCGGCATTGCGTCAGGTGGCGCTGTTTGCCTGGGTGCCGCTGCTCACGGCCTGGTTCGGCCTGGGTGAAGGGGCCAAGCTGGTATTCGTCGGCATGGCTGCGTTCTTCCCCTTGCTGATCGCCACCCTGCGCGGCATCGCCAGCCTCTCGCCGCAGCTGGGTGAAGCCGCGCGCACCCTGCGCCTGAACCTGTGGCAACGCCTGCGCCTGCTGGTGCTGCCCGGCGCAGCCCCGGCCATTTTTGCGGGCCTGCGCCTGTCGCTGATCTACGCCTGGCTGGGCACCATCGGCGCCGAATACTTCATGCCCTCGGACGGCGGCATCGCCAGCCTGATGATCGGCGCCCAGCAACTGTTCCGCATGGACCAGGTAATGGCCGCCATGCTGTTGATCGGCCTGGTCGGCGCCCTGCTCGGCACCCTTGGACAACGCCTCGAATCACGCGCCACGCGCTGGAGAACCGCATGAACGCCTTCAACACCTCGCACCTGCACGCGGCCAACCAGCCCGATGCCACCCCACCCCTGGTCAGCTTCGAGGGGGTCGGCAAAGTGTTCAGCGTCGATGGCCAGCCGCTGGAAGCCATCCGCAACTTCAACCTGTCGATCAACCAAGGCGAATTCATCGCCATCGTCGGCGCTTCCGGCTGTGGCAAGTCCACCCTGTTGCGCCTGCTGGTAGGGCTGGATACCGACTACAGCGGCAACATCCGTGTCGACGGCCACACTGTCAGCGGCATTGGTAGCGAACGCGGCATCGTGTTTCAGGAACACCGGCTATTCCCCTGGCTGAGCGTGGAACAGAACATTGCCCTGGGCCTGGTCAACGAACCGCTAACCCAGGGTGAACGCGCGCGGCGGGTACACGAGTTCGTGCAACTCGTGGGGCTGGTCGGCTTCGAGTCGGCCTACCCACACCAGCTGTCCGGCGGCATGGCCCAGCGCGTGGCGATTGCCCGAGGCCTGGTAGCCAGCCCGCGGATCCTGCTGCTCGACGAGCCGTTCGGCGCGCTGGATGCACTGACCCGCCAGCAACTGCAGGACGAGCTGCTGGCCATTCGCGAACGGGCAGGTATCACAACGTTGCTGGTGACCCACGATGCCGAGGAGGCGACATATCTGGCTGATCGGGTTGTGGTGCTGGAGCCACGTCCTGGCAGGATCAAGTCGGTCATCGAGATAGATCTGCCACACCCACGGTTGCGTACGGGCGTGGCACTGCACGGGCTGCGCGAGAAGGTGCTGCACCAGATTACCGGCGACGGGGGCTACCTGCCGTTGCCAGCGCGCCGGGTGGAAGGCCTGCGGCCAGAGCTGATCGCACTTTGAACCGAACGGCATGGCCAACTCGGTCGGCAGGTAAAAACGGCTACAGATCAAGGCGATGGACGCCATCGGATCAGATGGGTATCATGCGTGCGCGTTGCACTCGTAGCTCAGCTGGATAGAGTACTGCCCTCCGAAGGCAGGGGTCGTGGGTTCGAATCCCGCCGAGTGCGCCATATCAAAAAGCCCTGGGCCTGTGCCCGGGGCTTTTTCGTTTGTGCGACATGTCGCGTTTCTGGCACTCCCGTACCACCGGTCATTGGTGTTAGCGTGGGCGTCTTCCCGTTTCCCGACGGGTAACCCACAACAATGATTGGCGAAGGAATGCGCACAACCATGCACCTGAAAAAACTTACAGCCACAACCCTGCTGCTGGCCAGCATCGGCCTGTTCACCCAGCCGGCACAGGCCAACCTTACCCAGCAGCAGTCCGCAGCCATCGTCAAAGCCTTCGACGGCAGCGACCCAAGCGACTTCAAGCAGTTCCTCGGCAAGCTCAAAGGCAGCGACCTGGCCAAGGCCGACAACCTCGCGGCAACCCTGGATGCCTACCTGGCCGGCAAGCCATTGGCCGCCGAGCAGCAGAACGAGATCAACCGCCTGCTCGGCCTGTATACCCGCATCAAGTACGGCAAGGCTGCCAGCGAAACCCTGCGTGAACTGGTGGCCATCCCCACCTTCAACGTCGAAGGCACGCCGCAGCACGAGAACCCCGAATTCCTCAGGATCGCCGACAAGATCAAGGCCCTGGCCGACAGCTTCGGCCTGGCTTTCCGCAATATCGACAACCGGGTCTACGAGATTTCACTGGGCAGCGGCAAGGAAGTGGTCGGCATCCATGCCCACGCCGACGTGGTGCCGGTCAACCCGGACAACTGGAAGCTGGCCGATGGCACGCGCCTGGACCCGTTCAAGGTCACCTTGGTCGGCGACCGCATGTACGGCCGTGGCACCGAAGACGACAAGAACGGCATCGTCGTGGCGATGTACGCACTGAAAGTGGCCAAGGACGAGAACCTGCCGCTGGCCCGCCAGTTCAAGCTGCTGATCGACACCACTGAAGAAACCAGCGGTGATGCCATCCCCTACTACTTCGAGCGCAACCCCACGCCCGACTACAACCTGGCCCTCGATGGCGGCTACCCGGTGGTCATCGCCGAGAAAGGCTACGGCACGATCATGGCGAGTTTCAGCAAGCGCCAGGCCAGTGGCAAGGGCGCCGAGATCGTCAACCTGACCGGCGGCCTGGCCACCAACCAGATCCCGACCACCTCGGTCGCGACCCTGGTCACCGACAACCCGGCGAAGCTGGCCAGCCAGCTGGAAAAGGCCGGCGCCGATTACGTGAAGCGCAATGGCGGTGACTTCAGCATCGCTGCCAAGGCCGAGGGCAAACAGGTGTTGCTCACCGTGACCGGCGTTTCCGCCCACTCTTCGGAGCCGGAGTCGGGGGTCAACCCGGTGGCGCGCATGCTCGGTTTCATCAACGGCCTGGGTCAGCAGGTGCCGCTCAAGCACAACCACTTCACCGACGCCGCCCGCTACGCCGCCGACAACTGGGGCCTGGACTACCTGGGCAACAAGCTCGGCGTGGCCTTCAAGGACCCGTTCATGGGCCCGCTGACCGCTTCGCTGACCTTTGTCGGGGTGGATGAGAAAGGCCTGAAACTGGCGGTGAACCTGCGCATTCCGAAAGGCAAGCCGATTGCCACGATCAAGGACGAACTGGCCGACAAGCTGGGCAAATGGACCCGGCAAAGCCACACCTCGGTGGCCTTCGACTACAGCCTGGACGAGCCGATGTACCGCAACCCCGAGGGCGAATGGGTCAAGGCCTTGCTTGACGTGGCGACCGAGAACCTGGGCATGAAGCACGAGTTCGGTACCTCGGCGGGTGCGACCTCGGTACATGACCTGCCCAACGGCGTGCAGTTCGGCCTGGCCATGCCGGATGTGAAGTACACCGGGCACAACGACAACGAGTTCAAGACCGTGGAACAGTTCATGCTGGACTTGCAGGTGGTGAGCGAAATGGTGGCGCGGATCGGGCAGATGCCGAAGCTCTGATTGGCTGTACCGGCCTCTTCGCGGCTAAAGCCGCTCCCACAGGGATCGCACAGGTTTCGATGTGGGAACGGCTTTAGCCGCGAAGAGGCCGACACAGGCGATCAGTCATGACGTTTTTCAATCGACTCGATGCCGTTTCCTGCATTGCCGTGCAGAGCGCCGTGCCGGATGCTTTATTTACTCCGAGACATCGCTTTTTCCATCCGCAGAGGCCCGTATGAAGACCGTCGAACAGATCCTCAAGACCAAGTCCCAGCACCAGACCGTGTACACCATCGGCCCGGATGACTCGGTACTCGACGCCCTGAAGCTGCTGGCGGAGAAAAACGTCGGTGCGCTGCCCGTGGTCGAGGGCAACCAGGTGGTGGGTATCGTCAGTGAACGGGACTATGCGCGCAAACTGGTGCTCAAGGGGCGCTCATCCGCAGCTACCCCCGTGCGCGAAATCATGAGTGCGCCGGTGGTCACCGTGGAACCAAAGCAGAACCTCGAGTACTGCATGAACCTGATGACCAATCGCCATCTGCGCCACCTGCCGGTGGTCAGCAATGGCGAGCTGCTCGGCCTGCTGTCGATCGGCGACCTGGTCAAGGAAACCATCGCCGAACAGGCCAGCCTGATCCTGCAACTGGAGCAATACATCCGCGGTGAATGAAACGCCTCAATGGTAGGCGCGCTCCAGCTCGTCCAGCTGATGGTCGAAACTGCGCAGGCGCGCCGACCAGGTATACACCAGCACTTCCAGGTCCCGGTTGAGCACGGCGGTATTGCCATGGCCGCTGCGGGTTGGCTCGCCCAGATCCAGTTGGTAGCGTTCACGGGCCATAGCCTGGGCAACGCTGGACAGGTCGCGGGCATTGGCCAGCCAATGGTGATGGTGGTCATGAATTTCGCGGTCGAGCAAGCGGCACTGGCGTTTCAGGGCATCCAGGCTCTGCTCCAGCGGCGTGCCCTTGAGCTCGCCCATGACCTCTTCGAAGGTACGCCCCGAATGCCAGTAGCTGCCCCAGAAATAGCGGTCGAACACCGTCTCGACGCGGCGCAGCGCGACTTTGGTGTTCCAGATGGTCAGCAACGTTCGCCCCTGCACCACTTCGCGCTTGTTCAGGTGCAGCTGCTGCCAGGCAATCCAGGCCAGCGCCACCAGTGCAACCGCCACAGTGACAGCGGCAGCGGCATACAGGAAATGCACCGCCTGGGTCATCTGTTGCGTCTGCCTGATGCCATAGAAATAACTGGCCGTCAGGGTGCCCAGGATCGTCACGGAGCACCAGAACCCTGGTGCGTAGGGATCTTTCATCGCGCTATCCCCTCTTGTTTTCCTGAGCATAGCAACGGCCAATCACTCGTCAGGTGCCACTCGGCGCTTTATTTTCGAGGGCGACGCAACGCTTCGTTGAGTTGATCGAACGGCTCCGCCCAGTCGGCGTCCTCGTTGATGCTGTCCTTGAGAAACTCGCGCTGGGAAGCGTTCCAGAACGGCGCATCCACCAGCTTGATGTCGTTCTTAAGTGGCGAGTGGCTGGCGATGAACTGATCGATGCTTACCGCATCGTCAGGCAGGCCCAGTTGTTTGAACAGCTCGGCAAACGGATGGATCGGCGCTTCCATGGTTCCTCCTGAGAGCCAGGCAAGCCGTCCACGACGCCCGCCCGGCATTGGTGTGAAAACATCAGCACAGCTCGCGCACTTCGGCGTGCGGCACCAGTTTCATGTACTGCTCCATGCTCATGTGGATCAGGTGATCGTGGTCACCCGCTTCCAGGTAGACATCGCCCTGACGGGTCAGGCTCGGGTCGACCAGCATTTTTATCTGGTAGGCATCGCCAAGGGCCGGTACGGCACCGCGCTCGCAGTCGCCGAACAGGCTCGGCAGGCCGCTTTCACGGGTCAGTTGCCAGGCCCCGGACATGCGCACCTTGGTCATGTCCAGATGCCGGTTGGCCGGTAGCACGGCCATGATGTAGTTGCCATGACGGTCATCGAGCATCACCGACTTGGCGACCCGCTCGGCGGGTACGCCGGCCGTACGGGCCGACTCCAGGCTGGTAGCCGAATGTGGATGGGGAATGATGTCGTAGTCGCAGTTGGCCTTGTCCAGGCGATCCTGCAGGGTCTTTGCCATACGCATGATGCACCTCCGGTTTCGCCCCCCAATTTCCAATTTTAGGCCGGGTACCAGCAGGCAGGGCTAAACTTGTGCAATAGAGGCAAACGAGGTGACGACAGGTGATCGCCCGCTGCTGGCGCTGGCTGTTGCTGGTGTTGCTGCTTGGCATTACGCCAGGCGGCCTGGCAGCGCCCGGTGCAGTCTGGGTGCTGGGCATCGATGACGCCATCGGCCCGGCCAGCGCCGACTACCTGGTACGCAGCCTCGGCCAGGCACAGGCACAGGGCGCACAACTGGTGGTTATCCGCATGGACACCCCGGGCGGGCTGGACAGCGCCATGCGCCAGATGATCAAGGCGATTCTCGCCAGCCCCGTGCCGGTCGCCACCTTCGTCGCCCCCAGCGGGGCCCGCGCCGCCAGCGCCGGCACTTATATCCTCTACGCCAGCCATATTGCAGCCATGGCACCCGGTACCAACCTGGGTGCCGCCACGCCCGTGCAGATCGGCGCCCCGCCAGGCACGCCCAAGGACGACAAGGCCAAAGGCAGCGATAACGAAACCCTCGCGCGCAAGCAGGTCAACGATGCGGCGGCCTACATTCGTGGCCTGGCGCAGCTGCGCGGGCGCAATGCCGACTGGGCGGAAAAGGCCGTGCGCGAGGCGGTCAGCCTGTCCGCCAGCGAGGCCCTGCGGCTTGACGTGATCGACCAGGTGGCCGACGACCTGCCCGACCTGCTGCGCAAGCTCGATGGCAAAACGCTCACTGTCGCTGGCCAGCCCCAGCAGCTGCAGACCGCCGGCGCCATCCTGGTCGAGCACCTGCCGGACTGGCGCACGCGCGTGCTGGCGGTCATCACCAACCCCAGCGTGGCGCTGATCCTGATCATGATCGGCGTGTACGGCCTGCTGTTCGAGTTCATGAACCCCGGCTCGACGGTAGGGGGTGTGGTGGGCGGCATCTGTCTGTTACTGGCGCTATATGCCCTGCAGTTGTTGCCGGTGAGTTTCGCCGGGGTGGCGCTGATATTGCTCGGCATCGCCTTCATGATCGCCGAAGCCTTCCTGCCCAGTTTCGGTGTGGTCGGTTTCGGCGGTATCGTCGCCTTCGTGGTCGGCGCGCTGATCCTGATCGATACCGATGCCCCCGGTTTCGGCATCCCGCTGGCCCTGATCGGCACCCTCGCGGTGTTCTCGGCGCTGCTGATCGGCGGTGTGCTGGGCATGGCCCTCAAGGCCCGTCGACGGGCGCTGGTCAGCGGTGACGCCGGTCTGGTCGGCAGCCTGGTCACCGTCACCCAGGTCATGGCGGGCAACCCGTTCTGTGGCTTTGTGCTGGCCCAGGGCGAGCAATGGCAGGCGCAGTGTGCAACGCCACTGCAAGCGGGCCAGAACGTGCGGGTGACCGCGCGCCATGGCGTCATGCTGGAAGTGAGCGCCGCCGCGCCCGCGGCGCAAGGAGAATGACCATGTTCATGCAATTGGGCTTCGGCGCGGTGCTGATCGTGCTGGCGATGCTGTTGCTGTCGGCGTTCCGCATCCTGCGCGAATACGAGCGCGGCGTGGTATTCCAGCTGGGGCGCTTCTGGCAGGTGAAGGGGCCGGGGCTGATCCTGTTGATCCCGGTGATCCAGCAAATGGTTCGGGTCGACCTGCGCACCGTGGTGCTGGATGTACCGCCGCAGGATGTGATCACCCGCGACAACGTCTCGGTCAAGGTCAACGCCGTGCTGTACTTCCGCGTGCTTGATCCGCAGAAGGCGATCATTCAGGTCGAGGACTTTCTCGTGGCAACCAGCCAGTTGGCCCAGACCACACTGCGTGCGGTGCTCGGCAAGCACGAACTGGATGAACTGCTGGCCGAACGCGAGCAGCTGAACTCGGACATTCGCCAGGTGCTGGATGCACAGACCGATGCCTGGGGCATCAAGGTGGCCAACGTGGAGATCAAGCACGTCGACCTCAACGAATCGATGGTGCGCGCCATTGCCCGCCAGGCCGAGGCCGAGCGTGAACGACGGGCCAAGGTGATCCATGCCGAGGGTGAGTTGCAGGCGTCGGAAAAGCTGATGCAGGCGGCGCAGATGCTGAGCAAGGAGCCGGGGGCGATGCAGTTGCGCTACATGCAGACGCTGGGGGCGATTGCCGGGGACAAGAGCTCGACCATCGTGTTTCCGCTGCCGGTGGATTTGCTCAAGGGGATGGTGGACAAGCAGAAATAGAGGTGGCCCATTCGCGGGCAAGCCCGCGAATGGCCTACATACGATCTGTCAGACTGGCGCGCGGCGCAGAGTCGCCAGGAAGGTAGCAGCACCAATGAACAACCCGGCAAACGTCCGGTTCAAACGCTTCTGCTGCTTGGGCGTACGCAGCAAGCGCAACACCCGCGCAGCCAATCCGGTGTACCCCGCCATCACCAGCATATCCACGGTGACCATGGTCACGGTGATCGCCACATACTGTGGTAACAGCGGTTGATGCGGGTTGATGAACTGCGGCAGCACCGCCAGCATGAACACCAGCGCCTTCGGGTTGCTGACGTTGACCAGGAAGCCACGGAACACCAGGCTCAGCGGTTTACCGATCGGGCGCACGGCGGATTCATCGCTCATGTCCATGGGCAGGGCACGCCACTGCTTGTAGGCCAGGTAGATGAGGTAGGCGACACCGAACCATTTGATGACCTGGAAGGCCGTGGCCGAGGCGGCCAGGACGGCACCGACGCCGGCGGCAATGATGGCGATTTGCATGATCAGGCCCAGTTGCAGGCCCAGGGCGTTCCAGTAACCACGCCAGAAGCCGTATTGCAGGCCGCTGGACATCGAGGCAATCGCCCCGGCACCGGGTGAAAGGCTGATCACCCAACAGGCGGCAAAGAAGCCCAACCACACTTCCATCGACATCACACACCTCGCTCGAACATATGTTGCAAATCGTTAAGCTAAGGTGTTGGTGAAAAAATAACCAGCGATTTCTGAAGGATTTGTATTGCCTGTGCTGGCCTCTTCGCGGGTGAACCCGCTCCCACAGGAGTTTCACAGCCCTTGAGGACAGCGCAATACCTGTGGGAGCGGGTTTACCCGCGAAGAGG
Source organism: Pseudomonas sp. 43(2021) (assembly GCF_017490805.1). NCBI lineage: Bacteria > Pseudomonadati > Pseudomonadota > Gammaproteobacteria > Pseudomonadales > Pseudomonadaceae > Pseudomonas > Pseudomonas sp. 43(2021). Next base: position 35,511 of record NZ_JAFGYJ010000015.1, on the reverse strand, counting down.
CCGGTGCAGGTTCAGTCACCCTCGACAGGCGACTCTTTGTGCATGGACTGCACCTCAGCCCCGCGCCAGCGCCGTACCGACTTCTGGAAGAACTGGCTGTTGGGCACCTGCACCAGCGCCCCACCCGCCTCGGGCATTTCCATCAGGGTGGTGAACAGCAGGTTGATGGCAATCACCCGGCCTTTCACGCCCGGCTTGTCCAGGGTGTCGACCAGCTCGACCACGTCACCGATGCGAAACGGCCCGACGGTGAAGATGAGCACCGCGCACAGCAGGTTGGACAGCACGCTCCACATGGCGAAGAAGGCCACCGCCGCCACCGCGACGAAGCCGGACAGTGCTGTCCACAGCACGGTCGCCGATACACCCAGGCGCTCCAGCACGAACAGCAACGCACTGCCCATGATCAGCCAGCGCAGGCCACCACGCACCGGCACCAGCAGCTCCGGCGGCAACGGGTAACGCTGGCCCAGGCGGCTCAACCCGCGCGCGACGATGCGCTGCAGGACAAAGGCCGCCACCAGGATCAACAGGATCTGCAAGCCCAGCCAGAAGGTGTCCATCCATTGCCCTGGCAGCAGCGAACGCAGTTCCTCCATCAGGACAACGCCTCGAGCTCGGCCTGCATGCTTTCGAGGGTTTCCAGCGCTTCCATCCAGGCCTCTTCCAGTTCGCCCTCGCGCTGCTTGAGCTTGGTCTGGCGCGCCAGCAGGTCACGCAATTCGTCCTTGCGCGACGCGTCGTAGAGGCCACTATCCCCCAGCCCGGTCTCGATCTCGGCCAGTTGCGCGTGCACCTGGTTGAGCTCGGTTTCCAGCTTGTCGGCGGCCTTCTTGTGCGGGGCCAGTTGCTGGCGCAAGGCTGCGGCAGCCTGGCGCTGGGCTTTCTTGTCGGTCTTGTCCGGGTTGGCCGGGGCGGTACTGGCCGGCGCACTGCGTTGGCGGTACTCGACCAGCCAGCGGCTGTAGTCGTCCAGGTCACCATCGAAGGTGTCGACCTTGCCGTCGGCCACCAGCAGGAAGTCGTCGGTAGTGCTCTTGAGCAGGTGACGGTCGTGCGACACCACCACCACGGCACCGGCAAACTCCTGCAAGGCCATGGTCAGCGCCAGGCGCATTTCCAGGTCGAGGTGGTTGGTCGGTTCGTCGAGCAGCAGCAGGTTCGGCCGTTCCCAGGCGATCAGTGCCAGTGCCAGGCGAGCTTTTTCACCACCGGAGAAGTTCACCACCGGCTCGTCGACACGGTCGCCATGGAAGTCGAAGCCACCCAGGAAATCGCGCAGGGTCTGCTCGCGCTCGGTGGGGGCGATGCGCTGCAGGTGCAGCAACGGGCTGGCCTTGTCGTCCAGCGAGTCCAGCTGGTGCTGGGCAAAGTAGCCCACCGCCAGGTTCTCGCCGCGCACCAGGCGACCCGACAGTGGTTCAAGCTCGCCCGCGAGGTTCTTGATCAGGGTCGACTTGCCGGCACCGTTGGGGCCGAGCAGGCCAATGCGCGCACCCGGGGTGAGCTGCAGCTTGACCTTGTCGAGGATGGCCTTGTCACCGTAACCCAGGCGGCCCTCGGACAGGCTCAGCAGCGGGCTGGAGATTTTCTGCGACTCGCGGAAGACGAAGTCGAACGGCGAATCGACATGCGCCGCCGACAGCTCCTCCATGCGTTCCAGGGCCTTGATCCGGCTCTGTGCCTGGCGGGCCTTGGTGGCCTGGGCCTTGAAGCGGGCAATGTACTTTTCCATGTGCGCACGCTGGGCCTGTTGCTTCTCGTAGGCCTGCTGCTGTTGCGCCAGGCGCTCGGCACGGGTGCGCTCAAAGGCGGTGTAGCCACCCTTGTACAGGTTCAGCTTGCGCTGCTCGACGTGCAGCACATGGTCGACCACAGCGTCGAGGAAGTCGCGGTCGTGGGAGATCAGCAACAGCGTGCCGGGGTAGCCCTTGAGCCAGTCCTCCAGCCACAGGATAGCGTCCAGGTCCAGGTGGTTGGTGGGCTCGTCGAGCAGCAGCAGGTCGGACGGGCACATCAGGGCCTGGGCCAGGTTCAGGCGCATCCGCCAGCCACCGGAGAAGTCGCCGACGCGGCGGTCCATCTGCTCGTTGGTGAAGCCCAGGCCAGCCAGCAACTTGCGTGCACGGGCGTCGGCGGTATAGCCGTCGGCGCTATCCAGCTCAATGTGCAGGCGCGCCAGGGCGGTACCGTCGTGGGCCTGCTCGGCCGCGGCCAGTTCGGCCTGGACCTTGCGCAGGCGCGCGTCGCCGTCGAGCACATAGTCCACGGCCAGGCGGTCGAGGGTGTCGACCTCCTGGCGCATGTGGGCGATGCGCCAGTCACCGGGCAGCTGGCAATCGCCGGCATCAGGTGACAGCTCACCGCGCAGCAAGGCGAACAGGCTGGATTTTCCGGCACCGTTGGCGCCGATCAGGCCGGCCTTGTGACCGGTGTGCAGGGTCATCTCGGCGCCTTCTAGCAAGCGCTGCGGACCACGCTGTAAAGTGAGGTTGGATAGTCTGATCATGATGGTCGCGGAGTCTACCAGCTTCCTCGGCCCATAGCGCGAGTGGAACCATGCACACCGACCTGTGGAATCACGCCCTGGCCCTGTATGCCAGGCCCGGCGTGGAAGCGGCCTGCCTCGCCCTGCAGGCGCAGGGTGGCGATGTCTGTCTGCTGCTGTGCGCAACCTGGCTGCAGGCGCGTGGCGTGGCCGTGCGGGACGAACGCGTACAGGCATTGCGCGAGGTTACCGAGCCCTGGCAGCGCGAAGTGGTCAACCCATTACGTAGCTTGCGCCAACAGTGGCGAGCAGCAGCGCAAAATGATGCGCAGCTGGCGGCGTTGCGTGAGCAGGTGAAGGGGTTGGAGCTACAGGCCGAGAAAGCCTTGCTTGAGCGCTTGCAGGAGCGTTCGCGACAGTGGCCGGCAGGCGCCCATGAGCCCGTGGACGACTGGCTGGCCCGGCTGGTGCCGGACCAGGCCCGCCACCACGACGCGCTGGTTCGATTGCGCGTCGCGGCGGCAACGTTTCAGGACGCCGAAGACGGTGCCTGAGCCGGGGTGCTGGCGGGTGCCGATGGTGCTACCGAAGCTGCCGGGGTGGCCGAGTTGGTCGCAGCGGCCGGGGTGCTGGCGGCAGGCGTAGCCGGTTTGGCTTCGGCTGGCTTGCTGACAACAGGCTTGGCAGCTGCTGGCTTGGCGGCGGGTTTGGCGGCCGCACGTGCTGGAGCCTTGGCGGCAGCTGGCTTCGCGGCTGGCTTGGCAGCAGCGGCTTTGGCTGGTGCTTTGGCCGCCGCTGGCTTGGCTGTGGCAGCGGGCTTGGCTGCAGGTTTGGCTGCGGCAGTGGCCTTGGCGGCTGGCTTGGCTGCAGGTTTGGCTGCAGCAGTGGCCTTGGCTGCTGGCTTGGCTGCAGGTTTGGCCGCAGCAGTGGCCTTGGCGGCTGGCTTGGCTGCAGGTTTGGCCGCAGCAGTGGCCTTGGCGGCTGGCTTGGCTGCAGGTTTGGCCGCAGCAGTGGCCTTGGCGGCTGGCTTGGCTGCAGGTTTGGCCGCAGCAGTAGCCTTGGCGGCTGGCTTGGCTGCAGGTTTGGCCGCAGCAGTAGCCTTGGCAGCTGGTTTGGCGGCAGCAGTGGCCTTGGCGGCTGGCTTGGCTGCAGGTTTGGCGGCAGCAGCCCTGGAGGCGGGCTTGGCGGTCTTGGCAGCACGCTGGTCAAGCGCCTTGGCTGCAGCTTCGCGAACCTTGCCTACACCCTGGGCCAGCTTGAGGCTGTCCTGGGCATCGCGCTTGAGTTGCTGGATATAAGAACGGGTCTGGGTTTGACGTTCCTTGAGGGAGTCGAGCAGTTCTTCAAGTTCGCCAATGATTTTTTGCGCCTTGGTCTGCGCCTTGGCTTTACCTGCCTTGGCCGCATCTTGCAGTTTCAGGCGACCGTTGTGCAGTTTTTCCTGGGCCTTGCCACGCTGCTTTTCCAACTTGGCCAGCAGTTTTTCCGCATCAGCCAGCGCTTGCGAGCAGGCATCCTCCAAGTGTTCGAGCAAGCTGCCCGAAAGTTGCTGGAGCAGGTGTAACGGCGTACTTACTGGCTTCTTTTTGGCCGACATGGTTTACCTCCTGGCTGACGAGATTGCGGCTCATACTATGCTTCTGCTGCTACCGCCGCTAGGGCATGTTGACAGTAATATTTACGCCGCGTTGCATGCCTGGGCAAAGTTGTTATCTTGCAGCTCCGAGCAAGTGTAGTTGCTGAATAAATCATTGCTGATATTTGCCACTTATCTGTAATGCACAGCACCCTGTAGGAGCGGCCTTGTGTCGCGATGGGCTGCGGAGCAGCCCCTGGATTTCGGCACCACCGCAGATATTGCCGGGGCTGCTTTGCAGCCCTGTCGCGACACAAGGCCGCACCTACAAGGACCGCGAGCACACAATACAAAACGGAACACTGGCATACTTCCCCGCTCATTGGCGCAGGAACCGACCATGCCTCGATATCTTGTTTTAGGTTTATGCCTGCTGGCCCCCATCGCCCTGGCCGACAGCGACGAACATGACCTTGCCTACAGCCTCGGCGCCAGCCTGGGTGAGCGGCTGCGCCAGGATATGCCGGGCCTGCAACTGGATGCGCTGGTCGAAGGCCTGCGCCAGTCCTACCAGGGGCAACCGCTGAAACTCGACAAGGCACGCATGCAGGCCGTGCTCCGGCAGCATGAAACGCAGGAAGGCGATGCCGCCATGCAGAAGCTGCAGGCTGCCGAAACACGCTTCATGACCAAAGAGCGTGGTGGTTATGGTGTGCACGAACTACCGGAGGGCGTGCTCTACAGCGAACTGCAAGCAGGTACGGGTGCGCAGCCCAAAGCCGGTGGCAAGGTGCAGGTGCGCTATGTGGGCAGGTTGCCAGACGGCTCGGTGTTCGACCAGAACCAGACGCCCCAATGGTTCAGCCTGGATTCGGTGATCGAAGGGTGGCAGGTGGCCTTGCCGCGAATGCACGCCGGCGCCAAATGGCGCCTGGTGATTCCGTCGGCGCAAGCCTATGGCGCCGAGGGCGCAGGGGACCTGATAGCACCCTACACACCCCTGGTGTTCGAGATCGAACTGCTGGCGGTTGGCGACTGACGCCAACCCTCAGGCCTGGACCGCGCCTTCTTCCTTGTGCGCGTTGTGCAGCACTTCGATCAGGCAGTCTTCAAGTTCGAAGCGCTCGTGCAACAGCCCGCCCAACTTGGCCAGTTTCTCGGCGAAGCGTTCGGTGTCCTTGCACTCACCCTTGGCGCAATGGTCATTGAAGGCCAGTGCGATCTGAGTACTGTCGTTGATCCGTGGGTTGATCTCTTCGGCCAGCTTCAGCGCTTTTTCGTCTCCGAAAGCCTTGGCCTCACTGACCAACTGCTCGCAGACCTCGAAATGCCACGCCGAAACGTAGTCGACAAGGAGCGCGCAAAACTCCCCGTTGGTGTCCTTGTCGGCGAAGGCCGGCTTGGCATCGCGCAGTGCGCGGAAAGCCTGCACCAGTTCCTTGCGCTCCGCCAGCCAGCGGTCGATCAGTTTGTGAACCCCACCCCAGCGTTCCTGAGCGTTCTGACAACTATCGAGCATGGCGATCTCTTCCCTTCTGGGTAGATGCCGCTGCACCTCGCACCACGACCGTGCAGCACAAAGGTGACATCAGCAGGCGGCATCGAGCAGTTGTGTTTTCGGTATGCGTGCTGGGAGATTATTCCCGTGCGTGCTGCCCTTCAAGGTACGCAGCGGACAAAGTTCATACAAGTGTTTAATAACCTGTTACACGGCCATTGGTCGCGCCAATGGCGCCAGCCTTGCGCCAGGTCATGTTTTCGCCAGGGTGCGGAAACGATACGCCAGCAGGCAGCTCAAGGGCAGCCCCGCCAAAAGCAGAAAAGCCAGTAGGCTCCACTCGGGCAAGGTCAGGTCGAGAAAGCTCCAGGTCAGCGAGTTGCAATCCGGGCCACCGAACAACAGTTGCCGAGCCGCCTCGCCCCAGGACTGCTCCAACAGCCGCCCGATCGGCACCGGGCAGACAGGGATGGCCCCGTCAGCCCCCTGCAACCAGACATGCCGTGCTGCCAGCAACGCACCGGTCAGCGAACAGCCCAGCGTCGCCCGCGCGTAACAGCGAATACCCGCCGTACCCGGTGCCTGTAGCACTGCCGCCAGGCACAGCAGCGCGTACACGCCAAGCAGCAGCCGCTGGCTGAAACACAACGGGCAAGGCACCAGCCCCAGGACGTTTTCCAGGTGGAAGGACGCGGCCAGTACCGCCAGTGCAGCGAGGCAGGCAGGTAGAAAAAAGGTGCGCAAACGGGCCGGCAGCATGGGCGGTGAAGGTCCCGGGATAATGAAGTGGCTTGAAACGGTAGAGGAAAGACACGCTTTGTTTCAAGGCGCGACAGCAATGACAAGTCGCTGAATCGCGAAGGAAATTTCCAGCCATGCGGTAGGAAGCGTCTGAAGAAATGGACTGCAGATCGAACTTACATCGAGAGACAAGTTACCCGCCCCCGGAGCCCGCGCCTTGGCACGGGCCCTGGGGTAGGTCAGGCGCGCACGCCTTCTGGCAAAGGCAGGGCTAGCAGGCGCTCGTCCAGCAGGCCGAGGCCCTCCTGGAACAGCTGGTTGCTTCGCTCGGTCTCGCCAAGGCCGGCAAGCAGACGCGCCAGCTCGGCGCAGGCCTCGGGGTTGCGCTCCATGCGCAGGCTGCTTTCCAGGTAGTCGCGCGCCTTGCCCCACAAGCGGTTCTGCAGGCTCAGACGACCCAGGGTCAGCAGCAGGCTGGCGTCCTGCGGGTGGGCCTTGAGCCAACCTTCGGCAGTTTGCAGCTGACGCGCCGGGTCATCGCCGCGCACCAGGCCGTACAGGCGGGCCAGGTGGCTTTCGTATTCACGCTTGAGGGCGGTGCGCAGCACTTGTTCGGCTTCGCTCTGGGCACCCACCTGGCGCAATTGCTCGGCGTAGGCCAGCACCAGCTGCGGCTCCTGGCGCTGGGCAGCGGTCAGTTGCTGCCAGGCGCGCTCCAGGGCCTGACGGGCACTTTGCGCGTCCTCGCCACGGGTGGTGGCCAGGCTCAGGTTCTGGCCCCAGGCACGTTGCTCCAGGGCAGCCAGTTCGGCGGCTGGCAGCACCTTGCCCTTGCGCAGGTCGGGCAGCAGGCGGATCAGTGCCGACCAGTCGCCGCGCTCCAGGTGCAGCCGCTGCAGCAGGCGCAGCACCTGGCTGTTGTGCGGGTGGCGCTCCTGCATGGCCAGCAGGGTTTCCAGGGCGCCATCGCTTTCGCCACGGTCCATCTGCAACTGCGCATGGGTCAGGGCGATAGCCAGTTCCGCTTGCGGCTGGCGCTCCAGGGCACGCTCCAGCAGGTTATCGCTGTCTTCGGTTCGGCCTTGCTCGTTGGCAGCACGCGCGGCACCAAGGTAATACAGCAACGGCTGGCGCTCGGCCTCTGCGGCACGGTGCAGGTGGCGCTGGGCACTGGCCCAACGGCCCTCGGCGAGGTCCAGTTGGCCTTGCTCGATGGCCAGGCGAACGCGCCGGCTGCGATTACGCCGCGACCATGGGTTGACCACGCCGCTGGAAGTCAGCACCAGGCCGACCAGGTAGCGCACCAGCCACAGCAGCAGCACCACCGCCAGCAAGCCGGCCAGGGCCGCCCACAACCCCGACTGGTAGCGGAAGCTGCCATAGGAGATCAGCACGTAGCCGCTGTGCTTGGCGACCGCAATACCCAGCGCCGCCGCGACCACAATCGCCAGCACGGCCAGCAGGTAGACACGCTTCATGGCTTGCCCCCTTCAGCCTCGGCCGGCAGGTGGCGGCGCTGGATATAGGCCTGTACTGCGGCCAGGCTTTCGCTGAGGTCGGGGGTAACCACCGACACCGGCTGCTCGGCCAGGGCATTGAGGCTGTCAAGCATGGCCTTGCTTTGCGGGTTGTCGGCGTTGAAGTTGGCCAGCAGCACGCTACGGGCGTCGTCCAACGCCTGGGTGTAGACCTTGCTATCGCCATTGAGCGCTGCCCACTGGGCCTGTTCGATGGTCAGGCTCAGGGCAAGGCGCAGCTGGTTCAGTTGCTGCCCGGCCAGCAGCGGCCGCACGTTGTCATCGGCGTTGAAGTCGATCTGGAAGTACTTGGAGATCTCGGCCCACCACTGGGACAGGCGACTGGCGCCATCACCATCGGCGGTCAGGGCGCCCAGGGCGTCGGCATTGGTTTCGAACTCCGGCGACTGGGCGCTGAGTTGCTGCACCAGCTCGCGCTGCGCGGCCAGTTTGAGAAACAAGCCGGTACGGTCCGGTTGCTGGGTGCTGTTGAGCGTGGCCAGGCTACGCGCCAGCTGCTCACGGGCGGCGAAGGCACCCGGATCGCTCTGCTCGCGCAGGATCTCGTCAGCACCCTCGACCAAGGCCTTGGCACTGGTGATGTCCTGCAGCGCCGACAGGCGCAGGGTGGCCAGGCGCAGCAAGTGCTCGGCTTCGGCCAGGCGCCATTCCTTGCGGCTTTCGCCCAGCACGGTTTCCAGGCGCTGGCTGAGGCGTTGCTGGTCGCCTTGCAACTGCGCTACCAGGCGGCGGCGGTCTTCCAGCTCGCTGGCCGCCGGCAGGCTGGCCAGTTGCGCGCTGATCTGCTGCTCACGCTGCTGCAAGGCCTCGGCGCGCTGGTTCAGCGCCTCGATGTGCTGGCCCTGGTTGAATTCGCTGCCTTGCAGTTGACGCACCTGCCAGACACCCCAGCCACCTACCGCCACCCCGGCCGCACCCAACAGCAGGGCCAGCGTTGCAAGGCCACTGCCGGAGCGCTTGGCAGGTGGGGTGGTGACGGGTTCCGCCGGCGCTTGTGCCGACGGCTGATCGTTATTGGACAAGACAGTCTCGCTCACGTATCCATCCTTTGCATGGGGGCGCATCGCGTTCAGCTTAGCGCCTTAAGAGGCAGGTGCAGCGCTGCGCTGCACGGCTGCCAGCAAGGCCGTGGCACTGGCGCCACGGCAATCCACAACCTGTTGGGCCCCGGCGGCCCTGGCCTGTTCGGCGACCCGAGGGCTGGGCACGAACAGCGGCAGACGCGCCAGCTGCAGCCAGTCGGCACCGGCCATCTGCTGCAAGTGTTCAAAACCCTGCCCACTGCTGACCACCAGGCCATTGAGGCGTTCCGCTTCGATGCGGCGCATCAGGGTGCCCGCCGGGTAAGCCGGCAGGCAGCGACGATACAGTTCCAGATAATCGACACTAGCACCTTGCTCTGCAAGACGCTCTGCCAGCAGTTCGCGACCTCCGACGCCACGAACGATCAAGACCCGTGGCGCCGGCACAGCAACTGCCTGGCGCAGGGCTGGCAGCGCCAGCAACGCTTCGCTGTCATCACCACGTGGCGGGACGCTCACCGCCAGGCCCGCACCCTGCAGCACGGCGGCGGTCGCCTCGCCCACAGTGAACCAGCCTTGCACGGGTGGCTGCAGGCCGGCCTTGGCCAGTTGCTCAAGCAACAACCGGGCAGCCGGCTTGCTGACCACGATGATCGCCTGGAAGCCCTGCAGGCCTTCCAGCAACAGGCGTTGCTGGTTACCCACGGTGACGGGCTCGATCGCCAACAGCGGCAGGCAGCTGCTGCCCACCCCCGCCGCCGCCAGGCTTTGCGCCAGTGCCGCACAGTCCTCGGCAGGCCGGGTCAGCAACAGGCGCCACTGGCTCACGGGTGGCCGGCCTCGCCGTAGACTTCCTTGAGGATGGCCTCGGCACCCTGCCCCAGCAGGTCCTCGGCCACTTGCACACCCAGGGTTTCGGCGGCAGTACGGGGCGCGCGGGCATCGGCCACCAGCAGCGTGCCGCCGCTGGGCTGGCCAACCAGGCCACGCAGCCACAGCTGGTCACCTTCCAGTACCGCATAGCAGGCAATCGGCACCTGGCAGCCACCATTCAGGCGTTTGTTCAAGGCACGCTCGGCCACCACCCGGTCGGCGGTGTCGGCATGGTGCAGCGGCGCCAGCAGCGCGTGAATTTCGTGGTCGGCGCTGCGGCACTCGATGCCCACCGCGCCCTGGCCGCCAGCCGGCAAGCTGTCATCGACGCTGATGGTGGAGGTGATGCGGTCTTCGAAGCCCAGACGGATCAGACCGGCGGCAGCAAGGATGATGGCGTCGTATTCACCGGCATCCAGCTTGGCCAGGCGTGTGTTGACGTTGCCGCGCAGGAAGCGGATTTGCAGGTCCGGGCGACGCGCCAGCAACTGGGCCTGGCGGCGCAGGCTGGAGGTACCGACGATGCTGCCGGCCGGCAGCGCGTCGAGGCTGGCGAAGCGGTTGGAGACGAAGGCATCGCGCGGGTCTTCGCGCTCGCAGATGCAGTACAGGCCCAGGCCTTCGGGAAAGTCCATGGGCACGTCCTTCATCGAATGCACGGCGATGTCGGCTTCATTGTCCAGCAAGGCGGTTTCCAGTTCCTTGACGAACAGGCCCTTGCCGCCAATCTTCGCCAGCGGGGCGTCGAGCAGCTTGTCACCACGGCTGACCATGGGCACCAGGGTTACCAGCAGACCGGGGTGGGCCTGCTCGAGGCGGGCTTTGACGTATTCGGCCTGCCACAGGGCCAAGGCACTTTTACGGGTGGCAATGCGGATTTCGCGAGTGGACATGGAACGCCCCGATCCAGAGAAATGCTGTCGATGATAACAGCATCGCCGGTATCGCTAGCAGATACGGATCAACAGGCCATGTGTGGTTTGCTGTGGGAGCGGCCTTGCGGCCCTTTCGCGACACAAGGCCGCTCCCACAAGGCCCGAGCAAATCCACAGACTTGCGCAAAGGGCTCAGAGGGTCTGCATCATCTTGCGCACACCGGCCACATGGCGCCGGCTGACGGTCAGGGCGTCCCCGTCCAGGCCTTTCAGGTACAGCTGGAAATGCCCCAACGGGGTGCGCTGCAGGCGTTCGATACGCTCACGGGCGACCAGCGCGTTGCGGTGGATACGCACGAAGCGTTCGCCAAACTCGTCTTCCAGGGCCTTGAGCGGCTCGTCGAGCAGCACTTCTCCGGCCTCGTGGCGCAAGGTCACGTACTTGTGGTCGGCAATGAAGTAGATCACCTGGGGCAAAGGGATCAGCTCGATGCCTTTGCGCGTACGGGCACTGATGTGGCTACGCGGGCCGCCACCTTCATTACCTGGTCGGGTGAGCGCCGCCAACTGGCCGCGGTTGGGCTTTTCGGCCTTGCGCAAGGCATCGCGCAAGGCCTGGGCCTGGAAAGGTTTGGTCACATGGCTGAGGGTACTGTCCTTGAAAGCCTCGGCACCATATTCATCGTCCCCGGTGCAAAACACCACCGCCGGCGGCGCCTCGCGCTCGCACAGGCGGGCAGCAACCTGCAGGCCATCCAGGCCTGGCATGCCGATGTCCAGCAGGACCACATCGGGCTTGAGGCTTTCGATCAGCGCCAGGGCCTCCTCGCCGTTGGTGGCGCTAGGCTCCAGCACGGTGTAACCCTCCAGTTCGCCGAGCAGCCGGCTAAGGCGCTCACGGCCTTGGGGTTCGTCATCAACGATCAGGACATTCATAATTGCGCTGGATTCCTGAATGAGTCTCGCACAGGTATAGCGTAGACAGGTATGGTTCGAGCGACACTAAGGTCACGCTCTAGACCGGTGCGATGGCCAAAGATTCACTCGGCTGGCAGATTCACTGCCAGTCCTCAGTCCAACTGTAGACGGTCCGTGGAACACTGCCGTTCATTCCTGCAAATCCTTCTCTGCCGTTTTCCGTGCATTTCTCTCGACCAGCGCCCTGCGGCGGCCAGCCCAACCCTGCTATCATCGGCGCCTCTTTTTCGTTCACGCCTGCAATGAGTGAATCCATGAGCACCGACAAGACCAATCAGTCCTGGGGCGGCCGCTTCAGTGAGCCCGTCGACGCCTTCGTCGCCCGTTTCACCGCCTCGGTCGATTTCGACAAGCGCCTGTACCGCCACGACATCATGGGTTCGATCGCCCATGCCACCATGCTGGCGCAGGTCGGCGTGCTCAGCGATGCCGAGCGCGACACCATCATCGATGGCCTGAAGACCATTCAGGGCGAGATCGAGGCCGGCACCTTCGACTGGCGCGTCGATCTCGAAGACGTGCACATGAACATCGAGGCACGCCTGACCGACCGTATCGGCATCACCGGCAAGAAGCTGCACACCGGCCGTAGCCGCAACGACCAGGTGGCCACCGACATCCGCCTGTGGCTGCGTGACGAAATCGACCTGATCCTGGCCGAAATCACCCGCCTGCAGCAGGGCCTGCTGGAGCAGGCCGAGCGTGAAGCGGAAACCATCATGCCCGGCTTCACCCACCTGCAGACGGCCCAGCCGGTCACCTTCGGCCACCACCTGCTGGCCTGGTTCGAAATGCTCAGCCGCGACTACGAGCGCCTGGTCGACTGCCGCAAGCGTGCCAACCGCATGCCCCTGGGCAGCGCCGCACTGGCCGGCACCACCTACCCGATCGACCGCGAACTCACCTGCAAGCTGCTGGGCTTCGAAGCCGTGGCCGGCAACTCGCTGGATGGCGTGTCGGACCGCGACTTCGCCATCGAATTCTGCGCCGCCGCCAGCGTGGCGATGATGCACCTGTCGCGCTTCTCCGAGGAGCTGGTGCTGTGGACCAGCGCGCAGTTCCAGTTCATCGACCTGCCAGACCGCTTCTGCACTGGCAGCTCGATCATGCCGCAGAAAAAGAACCCGGACGTGCCAGAACTGGTACGTGGCAAGAGCGGCCGCGTGTTCGGCGCCCTGACCGGCCTGCTGACCCTGATGAAAGGCCAGCCGCTGGCCTACAACAAGGACAACCAGGAAGACAAGGAACCGCTGTTCGACGCCGCCGACACCCTGCGCGACTCGCTGCGTGCCTTTGCCGACATGATCCCGGCAATCAAGCCCAAGCATGCCATCATGCGTGAAGCGGCCCTGCGCGGCTTCTCTACCGCCACCGACCTGGCCGACTACCTGGTACGCCGTGGCCTGCCGTTCCGTGACTGCCACGAGATCGTGGGCCACGCGGTGAAGTATGGCGTGGACACCGGCAAGGACCTGGCCGAAATGAGCCTGGACGAACTGCGCCAGTTCAGCGACCAGATCGAGCAGGACGTGTTTGCCGTGCTGACCCTGGAAGGCTCGGTGAATGCCCGTAACCACATTGGTGGTACCGCACCGGCGCAGGTGCGTGCCGCCGTGGCCCGCGGCAAGGCGCTGCTGGCTTCGCGTTAAGGCCCATTGCGAGGGCTTCGCCCTCGTTCGCGGGTAAACCCGCTCCCACAGGTATTGCACAGGCTTCAAAAGCAGTGCTGTACCTGTGGGAGCGGGTTTACCCGCGAATGCCCCAACACTGTTCTCAGCGTTTTCCGCTACGAATCATCTCCATGAAGGCCGGCATCGCCGCCTCCTTGTCCGCCACGATCCGCGCCATGTGCGGGTTCTCGCCCATCAGCTGCAACAACGCCTTGGCCTGCGGGAAGTCCGCCAGGAAGTCGATGTTCAGCACCTTCTTGCCCACGGCACAGGCCAGATCGACCGAGAAGCAGAACATCAGGTCTGCCAGGGTCAGTTGCTCACCCGCCACATAGGGTGCGAAGCGGCCGTTGCGCTTGAGCGTGGCAAAACCGGCCAGCAGGTCGGCACGGGCTTTTTCCTTTATCAGCGGCTCTACCGACATGCCAAAGAAAGACTCGGCGTAACAGGTACGCGCCGGCAGCTCGATGTACAGCTCGATTTCCTTGAGCAGCTCACGCACCTTGGCTTGCCCGAACGGGTCGGCCGGCAGCAGCGCCTTGCCGCCCTGGGTCTGCTCGATATAGTCGAGGATCACACTGGTTTCGCTGAGGAAGCCGTGTTCGGTCTGCAGCACCGGCACCTTGCCTCGCGGGCTCACTTCCAGCGCCTGTGGCGCCTGGCCGCCATAGAAGGTGACTTCCTCGAAGGGCAGGCCTTTTTCCAGCAGGGCCAGCTTGACCATGTTGTAGTAGTTGCTGACCGAGAATCCATAAAGCTTGAGCATGAGGTAACAGCCTCCAGGCCGTAAGGGGTTGGCCCGGCTTTTATAGACCGATCAGCCGCCCCCTGACCAGCGTCATGCACCCCGTCAATGCCCGGGCATTGCTGCCACAGGCGTGGCACACTGTGCATCCCATCCCAGGAGTACCGCCATGAGCGAGCCCACCGACATCGACAATGACGACGACGAAGCCTTCGCCGAGGCAACGCTGACCCAGGCTATCGAGAACCAGATAGAAAGCGGCGAGCCGCCTGCGGCCAAGGCCACCTTCAACAAGCTGACCCTGGTTGGCTATGAGCGTGAAGACATTCTCAACCTGATGGCCCATGTGCTGGCCTTCGAGATCGACAACATGCTGGTGGAAGACCGCGCGTTCAACAGCGAGTGGTATGAAAGCGCGCTGCGGGCGCTGCCAGAGTTACCGCCTGAGATGGATCAAGGCGAGGACGAATAACCCGGCTACACTCGAAGATCAGGCACCGTAGAACGGTGCCGTCATCCTTGTCTGGAAGTCAGGAGTCGCCATGCCTTTTACCCCCGATCTGATCGCTGAACTGGAAGTCCTTTCGCTGTTCAAGCACGACAGCAGCCAGGAAGGCATCAAGATTCACAAGAACGCTTCCCCTGCCTTGGTGGCCGCCGCGCAACGCCTGCATGAAAAGGGGCTGACCGATCAACCTGATGGCGGCTACCTGACCAGCTTGGGTCATGACGCTGTCGAAAGTGTCCAGTTGCTGCAGAACATTCTCAAGGCGCCACAGCCGGCTTGAATGGCGGTCTTGCTCAAACTTTGAAACTCGCGCGGTCCCTGTGGGAGCGGCTTTAGCCGCGAATACCGGCGAAGCCGGTGCCATACACCGCGCCGCTTGCTTCGCGGGTAAGCCCGCGCCCACAGGGGCCGCGCCAGCCTGTCAGGCGATCAGTTAGCCGTTGCCCTGCGCCTTTCCGCCAGGCGCGAACGCCCGTACAGGAACACGATGGCCAGCAAGGCCAGCGCCTGCGCTGACAGCGAGTAGGCATCGGCGTGGATCCCCAGCCAGTCGAATTCGAAGAACGCCACCGGCCGCGTGCCCAGCACCCCGGCCTCTTGCAGTGCCTTCACGCCATGCCCGGCGAACACCACCGACAAGGCACATAGCAGCGCGGCGTTGATGCTGAAGAACAGCGACAGCGGCAGCTTGGCCGAACCACGCAGAATTACCCAAGCCAACCCCACCAGCAGCACCAGCGCCGTGGCACCGCCCGCCAGTACCGCCTGGTGCCCGGCCGGGCCGGCCTGCAGCCACAGGGTTTCGTAGAACAGGATCACTTCGAACAGTTCGCGGTATACCGAGAAGAACGCCAGCACGGCAAAACCGAAGCGTCCGCCGCCACTGACCAGGCTGCTCTTGATGTAGTCCTTCCAGGCGGCGGCATGGCGGCGGTCGTGCATCCACACGCCAAGCCACAGCACCATCACCGCGGCGAAAAGCGCCGTGCAGCCTTCCAGCAGCTCGCGCTGGGCGCCACCGACGTCGATCACGTAGGCCGCCAGGGCCCAGGTGGCGAAACCGGCGACCAGCGCCAGGCCCCAGCCAATGTTGACGCTGCGCACTGCCGACTGCTGGCCGGTGTTGCGCAGGAAGGCCAGGATCGCCGCCAGCACCAGAATCGCCTCCAGGCCTTCGCGCAGCAAGATCAGCAAGCCGGATACAAAGCTCAGCGACCAGCTCAGACCATCGCTGCCCAGCAGCCTGGAAGCCTGCTCCAGCTTGGCCTTGGCTTCGCTCAGGCGTTGTTCGGCCTGGGCCACGGGCAAGCCGTCCTGCAGCGACTGACGGTAGGCCATCAGCGATTTTTCGGTGTCCTTGCGCGCCTGGGTATCGATGTTGTCCAGCGAGCTTTCCACCAGCTCGAAGCCTTCCAGGTAGGCCGCTACTGACAGGTCATAGGCCTGGTCGTGATCACCTGCGCGGTAGGCCGCCAGGCTCTTGTCCAGGGTGCTGGCGGTGTATTCGAGCAATTGTGCCGGGCCACGTTTGACCTGCGGCGGCTGGGCGCGCTGGGCGCGGAAAGCCTCCACGGCCGTGGCGCCTTCGCTGACGGCGACTTCGGCCGGGGTCTGCCGGGCCAGGTCGGCGATGTTCCAGGTCTTGTCGCCTTTGCCAGGCTGTGGATTGGCGGTGAAACCGGCAATGTATGCAGCCACGTCCCAACGCTGGCGGTCATCCAGCTGGTCGGCAAAGGACGGCATCTCGGTGCCATCGATGCCCAGGGCCAGGGTGTTGTAGAGGTCGAACAGGCTCAACTGGTCGAGGCGCGATACATCGCGCAGGTTGGCCGGCGCAGGCTCAAGGCCCACGCCGGCCGGTCCATCACCGGCACCGGTTTCACCGTGGCAGATCGCGCAGTTTTGTGCGTACAGCGAAGCACCACGGGCCGGGTCCGGGGTGATTACCGGGGCCTGGCTGACCTCATAGGCCACTGCCAGGCGCGCGCCCAGTTGGCGGGCCTGCTTGGCCACCACCGGGCCGTCCTGGCGCTGGTCGATGGCCTGGCGCAGCGCTTGGATGCCCTGCTCCAGTGCCGCTTGCTCGGTATTGGCAGGCAGACCCTTCACCAGCTCAGCCAATACCGCGCTGAACTCTTGCTGCTCGCGGTATTCGCCATCGTCGATGACCTTGCCGTCTTGTACGGTCGGCGGGTAGTCGGCGCCAATGTAGTCGAGCAGGTGCAAAGCCTTGGTGGCCTCGGCGGGGGCTTCGGCCAGCGCCAGGGTACTGCACAGCGCCAGTACCGGGCCGAGCAATAAAGCCGGCAGCCAGGCAAGCAGACGGGAACGGGTTTTCATGGCCAGTCTCGAAGGGAATGCGAAAGAGAACATTGTTCACTTCCACTTAGCTTCGCTCAAGGGTGCTGGGCGGATTTCATGAAAAATCTTGGTACAAATCTGATGAAGTGGGATGTCCGCCGTTAGAGGTTCTTCGCCTGTGAGATCGAGCGCCGCCCGCGCGGCGCATCGCGAGCAAGCTCGCTCCTACATTTGTTTCGGGCCAGTGTCGCCTGTGCCAGCGCGCGATCGCCTTGTTTGTCCCACGCAATATCGAGGTGAATAAAAAGGGGCCGCGCGCCCCTGCCTCAGAAATAATTGGCCCGAAACAGATGTAGGAGCGAGCTTGCTCGCGATGCGCCGCGCGGGCGGCGCTCGATCTCATAAGCGCTGAAGAGCTTAAGACAGGCACATGGCAGCCCTACCTCAATGCCTACCCGTATCCTTCCACCCCCCGCCCAACGCCAGGAACACCCCAATCTGTCCCTGAGCCACCTGGCTATTGGCCGCCGCCAGCTGCGCGCGCATGTCGGTATAGGTCCGCGTCGCCTGCAGGTCGGCCAGGAACGACTCACGCCCAGCCTGGTAATAGCGGTGCGTCTGGTCCGCTGCTTCCTTGGCCGATTTCTCAGCCTCGGCCAGCGCGTCACGCCGATCCAGCAAGGCGCTGTACTGCGCTAGGCGGGTCTGGGTCTCGCGAATGGCGTTCAGCACTACCCCATCAAAATTCGCCAGGGCTGCCTGGGTCGAGGCTTCAGCCATGCGAATGCGGGCGCGGGTGCCGTTGGTGGGGATGGTCCAGCTGATCTGCGGGCCGAAACCCCAGCGGTTAGTCGACGGATCGCCGAGGTTCTCGAGAATACCGATGGTACCAACCTGGGCGCCGATGCTGATGTCCGGGTACAGGGCACCAGTCGCCACGCCAATGTAGGCGGTGGCAGCAGCCAGCTGGCGTTCGGCCTGGCGCACATCTGGGCGGCGTTTGAGCAGCGCAGCGCCATCACCCACCGGCACCAGCTGGTTCAGGTGCGGCAGCTCGGCACAATCGGCAGTGCCAGCAGGCAATTGGTCGACCGGCTTGGCCAACAAAGCGGCCAGGGTATACATGCCGGTCTCGCGCTCCGCCTTGAAGCGCGGCAGTTCGGCGCGCAAGGATTTGAACTGGGTCTGTGAGCGGGTGACCTGGGTTTCGTCGCCACGCCCGGCATCGCGCAGGCGCTGGTTGAGCTTCACGCTCTGCTCCTGCAGGTCGAGCGACTCGCGGGCAATGTGGTATTCCTCGTTGGCCGAGCATACCTGGGTGTAGGCCTTGACCACGTCCGCCACCAGGGTGATGCGGGCGGTGTCGGCGGCGGCCTGCACTGCGTCGGCATTGGCCTTGGCCGCCTCGGTGCCACGCTTGAAAGTGCCCCACAGGTCGAACTGGTACGAGGCACTGATGATGGCCTCACCGATGTTGGCCACCGGCACTTTCTCGGGCAGCAGGAAGGCTTCACCCGACTCCTGCAGGCGCTGGGCGCCCAGTTTGACACCGCCGTTGAAGCCACCTTGCGACTCGGCAACTTCGACCTGGGCGCGTGCCTTGGCAATGTTGGCGGCCGCCACACGCAGGTCGGTGTTGGCACTCAGGGCCTGGCGCACCAGCTCGTTCAGCCGTTGATCCTGGTACAGCTGCCACCAGTCCTCGGGCACTGGTGCCGATACCACGCTGTCGGCATCCTGGCGCAGCGGGCCGTTAAGGTCGCTGCGTTGCACCGCCGCGTCCTTCGGTACTTCGTAGTCGGGGCCAACCATCATGCAGGCCCCCAGCGAGAGGCACAGCCCTGCCAGGATCAGCTGTTTCATGGGCGCTGGCCCTCGATGATCGACACCGTGGCGGTTCGCCCGGCGATCATGCGGAAGTCCTGCGGCACTTCGTCAAATGCGATGCGCACCGGAATACGCTGGGCCAGGCGCACCCAGCTGAACGCCGGGTTGACGTTGGGCAGCAGGTTGGCGCCGCTGCTGCGGTCGCGGTCTTCGATACCGGCGGCAAAGCTTTGCACATGACCACGCAGGCGGGTGTTGTCGCCCATGACGCGAATGTCCACGGCATCGCCAATGTGGATACCGCCAAGCTTGGTTTCCTCGAAGTAGCCATCGACGTGGTACGAGGCGCTGTCGACCACCGACAGCACCGGGCGGCCGGCAGTGACGAATTCGTGATTACGCGGTGCACGGTCGTTGAGGTAACCGTCCACCGGGCTGCGCACCACCGAGCGGTCCAGGTTGAGCTGGGCGGTATCGACAGCCACCTGCGCTTCGCTGACGGCGGAACGGGCACGGGCCTCGCGGGACTGGCTTTCTTCCAGCTGTTCGGCAGCTACCAGGTTGCCCAGCTTGCGGTTGCGCTGCGCTTCGCGGGCGGCCTGGGCCAGGGTTTCCTGGCGCTCACCCAGGGTCGCCCTGGCCTGGCGCAGGGCCAGGGTGAAGCGGTCCTGGTCGATGGTGAACAGCACATCGCCGCGCTTGACGGTCTGGTTGTCACGCACCTCGACCTTCTGGATCAGCCCGGACACGTCCGGGGCGATCTGGATCACGTCGGCGCGGATGTGGCCGTCGCGGGTCCAGGGGGCGAACATGTAGTAGACCACCATCTGCCACACGAGCACGGCGGCGAAGGTCACTACCAGCAAGGTCAGGACCACACGGCCCAGGGTCAGCAAAGGTTTTTTCATGGCAGCATCAGGTTTCGGCAAAAGTGGTCCACCGCACCAAGCAGCACGGCATACAGGGCAACGTTGAACAACGCCCGGTGCCAGACCAGGCGGTAGAAATGCAGGCGCACCAGCACCGCGTGCACTCCGAGGAACAGCAGGTAGGTGCCAAACATCATCACCAGCAGCGTGGGCAGGAATACCCCGCTGATATCCAGTTCACCAATCACAGGGGCGCTCCGTCGAGGCCGGGGGGCAGTTGCGGTTGTTCGGCTGGCTCGAGCATCACCTCCACGCCCGGCAGCAGCGCCAGGCGCAGGCCGCTCAGGGCGTGCAGCAGGTGGGTGCGGGCATCACCGCGCTCGTACAGCTCATCAAGGTTCAGCGCCAGGCGCGCGCGCTCCATGTTGCGCAGTAGCGCGGCCGGAGCGTGCAGACGCTCACCGGCGCGCAGGCAGGCGGCGTAGTGCGCGCCAACTTCCTCGATCACCGTGTTCAGGCGCTCGCGAGCCTGCTGGCCGGCACGCGGCATATAGGCCAGCAGGTCGAGCAGGTTCAGCCCCACGCGCAGGTCGCGCAGTGCCACGCCGCTGTCCTGGCCGGTTTGCGACAGGCGCGGCAGGTGCTGCATCAGGCGGTCTAGCATTTGCACACCGACCTGGCGGTGCTCGGCCAGGGTGGCCGGCTCGGTCATCTCGACAATGTCGCGCCAGGCGAAGCGGGTCATGCGCTTGGCCGCCAGCTCCACGCCAAACGGGCGCATCACCAGGGTCCAGATGAAGGCGAACAGCAGCCCCACGGGGCCAGCCAGGTTGGAGTTGAGGAAGGTGAAAAAGTCGGCGTCGTAGGCGCCCTGGATGCTGATGAAGGTCGAGGTGTTGACGATGGTCAGCAAAGTGCCGAGGTAAAAGCGCGGCTGCACGGTCAGGGTGCCGACGCAGATGAACGGCACAGCGAAGGCCAGCACCAGCATCGGGAAATCGTGCAGGTTGGGCAGCACCAGGAACAGGTACAGGCTGGAGAAGATGACCGACATCAGCGTCCAGAAGAAGAACCGGTAGATCTGCGGCGCCGGGTCATCCATGGCGGCGAAGAAGCTGCACGACACGGCGGCGAGGATCACTGCGCTGGCGCCGTCGTTCCAGCCCAGGCCGATCCACAGGCCGCAGGCGACGATGATCGCCAGCACGGTGGAGGCCACCGAGTACAGCATCAGGCCACGGTCGAAGAACGCCGTCAGGCGGCCCAGGCGCCAGTGGCGGTAGACCGCGCGCCAAGGTTTGGCATCGTCGCTGCGCAAGGCGTGTTGCAGGCTGCAGCAGTCCTGCCACAGGTCGGCCCATTCGGTCAGGCGATACAGGGCGTTGGACAGTAGCAGTTCGGCGCGCTGGTCGAGGGCAGCGGCACCGGGTTGCAGGCGCTCGATCTGTTCGTGCAGGGCGGTCCAGCGGGCGACCGAGGCGCTGTCGGCGGTGCCCTTGAGCCATTCGCGGGCGGCATCGAGCAGCGGTTGCAACTGGGCGAACTGAGCCGGGGCGCGGCCTTCGAGGGCTACCAGGGCGTCGTCGAGGGCGTCGATCACCGGCAGCAGATGGATCATGCGTCCGCGCAACTCGCGGGCGTTCTTCAGGGTGTGCGGACCGGCGCCTTCATGGCCGAGCTGGCCGATCATCAGCTCCAGCGAGTTGAAGGTGGCGACCATCGCCCCGCGCATGCCACCAACTTTGTCGGCGCTGACATCACGCGCCAGGTAGGTGTCGCTATAGCGGATCGCCTCGGTGAACCAGCTGCCGGTGGCACCGACTACAACCGGCGCCAGCCGGCGTGGCCAGAAGATCGCCCCGACCACCGCCGCGCAGACGATCCCCAGACAGATTTCCTGGGCGCGGGAAGACGCCACGTCGAACACTGCCAGCGGGTTGTCGACCACAGCCAGGGCGATCATCGGCAAGGTGTAGCCAGCCAGCATCAGCACGTAGTTGTTGGCGGTGCGAAGGTTCAGCGAAAGGAACAGCAAGGTGCCGGTCCACAGGGCGATGGCGATGCTCAGCAGCAACGGCGACTGCACCAGCGGTGGTACCAGGAAAATCGCCCCGCCGGCGCCGAGCAGCGTGCCCACGGCACGGTACAGGGCCTTGGAGCTGGTGGGGCCAAGGAACGGGCTGGAGACGATATACACCGTAGCCATGGCCCAATAGGGGCGCGGCAACTGCATGAGCAGGGCGATGTACAGGGCGATCATGGAGGCGGCAAAGGTACGCACGCCATAGAACCAGTCGCGGGCGGGGGGCACCGAGCTGAAGAAACCGTTCATGCCGCCCCGCCTGTGTTGCCCAGGCCGGCAGCTTCGAAGGCACGCAGCACGCGCAAGGCGGCTTCCAGGTCGGCCTGATCGATGCCATGCAGCACCTCGCGGCGCAGGCGCACCAGTTCGGCTTCGATGGATTCGGCCAGGGCGCGGCCTTCGGCGGTCAGGCTCAGGGCTTTGGCGCGGCGGTCCAGCGGGTCCTCGCTGCGGCATACCAGGCCAGCCTTGCACAGTTGGTCGAGCAGGCGCACCAGCGACGGGCTTTCCAGGCCGGCCGCCTGGGCCACGGCCACCTGATGCACGCCGTCGCCCAGGCGCACGATCATCAGCAACGGCGCGGCGCAGGCCTCGGAAATGCCGTAACCGGTCAGGGCGGTATGGCAGATACGCCGCCAATGGCGGGCGGCAACCACCATGCCACTGCTGACTTGCAGGCGCAGGAGATCAAGGGACATGACAGGAACCAAGGATATTCATAGTTTGCTAACTATCAATATACGCCTGTGCCTACCCCAGTCGTCAACCTGGGGTGACGGATAGCTTGGGTGAAATGTTGTTCATGCTTCTGTCTGTACTGGCCCTTTCGCGGGCTTGCCCGCTCCCACAGGGATCTCACAGGACCTGAAATTTGTGCGATCCCTGTGGGAGCGGGCGAGCCCGCGAAAGGGTCGGTACAGGCAACAGAAAATTCAGGGCTGTATCTGGTCTTCCAGCTTCATGGTCAAGGC
This sequence comes from Pseudomonas sp. 43(2021), assembly GCF_017490805.1. Taxonomy (NCBI): domain Bacteria; kingdom Pseudomonadati; phylum Pseudomonadota; class Gammaproteobacteria; order Pseudomonadales; family Pseudomonadaceae; genus Pseudomonas; species Pseudomonas sp. 43(2021). The sequence goes on along the minus strand of NZ_JAFGYJ010000015.1, from coordinate 12,948 downwards.
CAGTGTGCTGCCCATCTGCACCGCCCGATCCCGCCACTCCTGGTACCGTACCTCGTCGCCGCTGCTGAAGTGCACCGCCAGCTCCTCGGCCGCCTGCACCACCCCCGCCGCTGCCGCCAGCTCCAGCCAGTACAACGCAGCCTTGAGATCAGCCTCCACGTACAACCCGTGCATCAACCGGTAACCCACCTCGAAACGGCAGCGTGCCTCGCCCCGCTCGGCCCCGCGCAGGAACCACTGGTAAGCCTGCACCAGGTCGACCTGCCACTGCTGGCCGCCGTTACACACCTCTTCCTCGTACAGGTCACCCAGCGCGGCAGCAGCATGCAGCATGCCCCGCTCGAACGCCTGCCGGTAGCACTCCGCCGCCTGCACGTAAGAGGGCTCGATGCCTTTGCCGAAGTAATGTTGCTGCCCAAGGTTGAACCATGCCGCCGCATTGCCCTGCAGGGCCGCCATGCGCAACAGGTGGCCGGCCAACACGGTGTCAGCACGCCAGTATTTGCCGTTGAGCCAGATCCAGCCAAGGTCGTTGAGCGCCGCCACGTTGCCTTGCAAGGCCTGGCGGCGCAGGTCGACATACACCGCCTGCAGGTCGCTGGCTTCGTCCAGGCGGCTGACCAGCAGCGAACGCTGACTGGGCATCCCTATCCCGACAAACAGTCGCTGTCGCCTCCCGACAGCGGCCGGTGGGGCAATGACCCGCTCGGGCAAAAGGCGGGCAAGCAGCGAATGGATATTGCTGGCAGCAAACATGTTCATCCTCATTGAACGACGCACAGCCCCAACCTTCGGCTGCGATGAGGCGTGATTCTGCGTGACGCCACGTCAAAACCTGTCGCGAACGATTCGGCACCAGGCAACCAAATGCGACTTCCTTGATCTGAGCAGGCTGTGGCCAATTGCCATGACCCACGCCTGCCGCCATCCTATTGCGGCAAGCCTAGACAAGGACGTTATCTTTTGCCGTTCGCCACCACTCGCGCCACCCTCAGCCGGCAGTGGGCGCTGCTGCGCCAGCTGCCCAGCCGTTCCCCAGGTATTACCAGCGCCGAGCTGGTATGGCGCCTGCGTGACGTGGGCTTCACTGTCAGCAAACGCACTGTCGAGCGCGACCTCAATGAGCTGTCGCTGATATTTCCACTGGAGCGCAATGACAAGAGCATTCCGTTTGGCTGGCACTGGTCGGCGAACGTTGCTGGCGAGTTGCGTGGGAATTTCGATCTGCAGGGCTTTTTGCGCGGTGGTTCGCTGCAGCCGGCGCAAGGTGAAGGGGTCGAGCTACAGGCCTGGGTCAGCGACCTGCTGGCCCGACAGCTGCGCGAAGCGCCGTTGAGTGTCGATATGCAACTGACAGCGCTGGAGCATGGCCATCGGCTGCGGGCCACCGTGGAAGATGGCTGGGGGTTGCGCTGGTGGGTGCTGAGCCAGGGAGCAGGCGTGGTGATCGAGCAGCCCAGCCAGCTACGCATGGAGATTGCCAGGACACTCGTTGAAGCGGCTGCACAGTATCAGGATGGCCATTGAGCTTAAGGCTCACCCACCAGCAAGTCTCGATTTCCCATGGCTAAGAACCTGGCCTGCAATTGCGAGATGAAAGTAGAGCACAAGCCGCTTATAGCAAAGTGGCACTTTACCCCTCCAATTAATAATAAATTAAGCCGACAGAATCAACTGGACAAGCTTAAAAGCTTCAGAACATTATGGGCAACAACAAAAATAACCGTAGAAGTCATTAGCCCTCCCCACGAAACTAGAATTTTAATTTTCAGATCCTTTGGAAAGCGCAATATTTCGGAAGCATCCGCAACACCTTTGCTAACAAAGACACCGGGCATCATAAGCATATTTGCGGCCAGACAGATGCGCAACACTCTACCTAGCAAACCCGCTGATGAGAAACTTAACCGATTATCTCGTACATAACTGCATCCCGACAGGTTCGATTCAACCAAATCAAGATATCGGCAGGCTAGGTAAATCATAATACCCACACTGATCATTATCCAGATCAACAACATGGACATTCCTATTACTTCAACTGTCGATTTCATTCAATCCTCTTTCCACACACTCGCCTCCCAAGCTGGTCAAACCAACAACCGTGTTGCTCCCATCTTCCCGGCAAGCTTCCTCAGGCAAGGCGAAATTGAGCACCGCGCATCACACTGTAGCCTGCGCGCTTCCTCCAAACACTTTCTTAAAAAGACCCGAGCGCGAGGAATGCGACTTAAGAAATACACATTGTGCACCACGTTACTATAAGCAGTCTTTTCATACGCGTCGGAAAGTTCTGCAGTTGCGCCTCGTCAACCAATCCCTTGCGAGCAAATAGGTATGGCGTGCTCAGAAGTGTTGATATGGTACAGATACGCATAATCTTACCGATGATGCCTGCGTGTAAATAAAGCTTCCTATTCCCCGATACAAAACCGCTTTTTGATAGTAGCCCTTCAATCTCATCAAGATATCTTATGGCGACATATATTTTCACTAAAAGCGCAACCATACCCAAGCAGAAAAAACAAATCGCGACCACATTCATCTCAAGACTGCTCACGCTTTATTACTCACCGTAAATTATTGCAAATCGCCGTAGGAGTGGTCGCCTGGCAATCAGTTTCGTAAAGCCCCTACCCATATGCAAAATGCTGACAACGACAAGGTTCGTGAGCCACAGCGAAATCAGTAGCCTTTCGATGTACTCAGTTACTGCTCGTACCTCTGGAGCATCAACCAGCCCTTTTCCCCTCACAAAGTCTCTCAGGCCCAAAGAGCTTACGACTGCCACTCAAGGCAATTCAAACATAATAAAGCCAAGCCTGAAACGCCAGCATAGCTAAGACTTCAATCGTCAACGCTAGCCATAGCCCAATTAACAAAAATCTCAGCGACCTCGGAAATCTCTTTATCTCGTCGGAGTTTGCTAGTCCACGCTGTACGTAGGGGCCTGGCATTGTCAAAAGAAAGGCAATACTGCACACACGTAAAACCTTACCCGGCATACCAGCATGAAAAAAGCCTTCCTTAACGCCCTGTATATATCTAGACTTCTCCAAAAGGGATTCAGCCCTATCTAAACATGCATAAGCAACATAAACCAGGACAAGCAGAGTTATTACTCCCAAGCCAAAGATCATCAAGACAATCAGGCCAGGCTCAAACATAGTCATTCTGAAACCTTGCGATATAGGAAATCACCTGCAATTTCACCCCATCCCCCAAAGATCTCGCCGCCGACTGCTCCCCCAACCGCCCCGCCGACCACTCCGCAAACCAAAGAGCCAGGACCTGTTGTAATTCCTAGCACAAACGCGCATGCCCCGGTGGCGATTGCACCGCCATAAGCGCCCCCAATACTACTTCCAGTCAAACCTAATAACAGAGAACCACCCTCTACGTACTTAGCTCTGGCACACTCCTCCTCCCGCCCCAGAGTACAAGCTTTTTTAATTTCCAGCCCAGTAGCGGCTACATCCAACGCAACCCCGATGTAAGCCCCTTTCTTGATCAGACTCGCAGCCTTCGCCACCCCCGTTACCTTCTCTGCATACCCGGATATCTCCCCAGCATTCAGATAACGCTTGGTGGAAAGCTGCAGCATCCGCTTGATCGATCCCTGATTTCGTAGACCCGAGCCATAGGCGGCGGTCCTCCCCAGCTGTTCGTCCAACGTCCTGAACAGCTCCACACGCTTGGCATAGAACTCTTCTCGCGCCCTGAACGCACCACCACTCATATGCTCGCGGTGCAGTTGCTCGATCTGTTCCAGCGTCTTCTTGATTGCATCCAGATACCTGGCCCAGCCATCGCTCGCTGCCCCTGCCCCCATCGATGCATGGGCCAGTAGACTTTGCAGCATCTCGAAGTTATCCAGCATGAAACCGTCAACACCGCCCCCGTTGAGCATGATGTCGCGGTGGATGCCAGCCGCCTTGCCCATGAGAAAGGCTTCATGGCTGGTGCAGGAAGAAGTATCGGGGTCACCGACGATCACCAGTTCGCCGGCCAAGACCACGGTGTTGACGATATGCCCATTGAGCACATCGAACTTGGCCTGCTGGTTGGCGTTCATCGGTGTACCGTTCTTCAGGGTCGCGTAATTCTGCGCCTTGGGATTTATAAAGCTGCGTGCCTCGGACATGGTCGGTCCTCACGCAAACTTCTTGTTGGCAATCCGGTCCCAGCCACCGGTCACATTGCCGCCGGCACTACCATCGACACGCTGCTGCCGGGTGTAGGTGGTCTTGATACGGCCGTAGTCGAGCTGAATGATTTCAGTCGGTACGCCGGCATGCGCGCTTTGTGCGTAGTCGGCGATGATCACTTCTTCGAGCACCACTTCGTAGTACTTGAGTTTATCGCCGCCAGCGCGGCAAACGACCAGCCTCACCTCTTTCAGGTGCTGCCCGGCGCAACTGGCTTCGAGCAGTTTGCAGCTGGCGTTGTCCAGGTTCTTGGTGAAGGTGAGGTTGCTCAGGGTGGTGCGCCCGGAAGTGGCGCCGCCTGCGGAACTGGCGGTGGCGGAGGCGCTTTGGCTGCTGCCGAACGTGTAGCCGAGGATTTCGATCCAGTTGCTGTACTGCTCGTCCTTTGCTTCGCCAGCGATTTCCGCGATTTGAATATAAGCGTCGAAAGCCATGGTTACTGTTCCTTGTAAACGATTGAGCGGAACAGGCTAGGCTCGGAGAAACTCCAACGCAATCGTTCTACGGAGATCGATGCTAAATTAGGAATTTTCTTACAAGTTATGCGACAAGTCGGCTTGAAGATATTTGAAAGTGTTTCAGAGTTACGCCATTTGGGCCGACAACATCAGCCCGATCACCGGCAAGCCGACGATCGGGCCAACCAAGCACATGCGCGTCAGCGCTGCATCCCCCAGCGGCGAACGGTCAACCGCTCCAGGGTATTGAACACCAGCCCTTCCACCAGCAAGCCGATCAGGATCACCACCGCCAACCCGGCAAACACCTTGTCGGTGTATAGCTCGTTGCGGTTCTGGAAGATGTACCAACCCAACCCGCCTTTGCCACTGCTGGCCCCGAACACCAGCTCGGCAGCGATCAGTGTGCGCCAGGCGAACGCCCAGCCGATCTTCAACCCCGACAGGATCGACGGCAGCGCCGCCGGCACCAGGATATGCAGCACCAGCCGCAGCCCCTTCAGGCCGTAATTGCGCCCGGCCATGCGCAAGGTTTCCGACACGCCAAGAAAGCCCGCATAGGTGTTCAGCGCCAGCGCCCACAGCACCGAGTGCACCAGCACGAAGATCAGGCTGTTGTCACCCAGCCCGAACCACAGCAAGGCCAGGGGCAACAGGGCAATCGCCGGCAGCGGGTTGAACATCGAGGTCAGCGTGCCCAGCAGATCGCGCCCAAGCTGGGTCGACACCGCCAAGCTGGTGAGGCCGAAGGCCAGGATGATCCCCAGCAGGTAGCCCTTGAGCAAAATCACCAGCGACACGCCGACCTTGGCCGGCAGCTCACCGCTGACCAGTCCGTCCCACAGCGCCGTGGCCGTCTGCAGGAAGGTCGGCAGCAACAGATCGTTGCCCTGGTAGCGGGCGATGGCCTCCCACAGCACGGCGATCACCAGCAGGATGACCGCCTTGCGCAGCCAGCTGTGCTGCCACAGGCGTTGCGCCAGCGGTAGCTGGCGCTCCAAAGGCACACTGAGCAGGGGCTCCAGCTGCACCTCGTATTCCTGGCGTACAGGTGTAGTGGTCATGGCTGAAGCTCCTGTCAGTAGGCGATGCGGATATCGTTGAAACCAAGATCGTCGGGCTGTTCAGGCGCATCCGCCTCATCGAACAGCAAACGGTGGATGCGCCGGGCACTGGCCTGGAAGTCGCTGCCACCCAGGCTGCCCAGGTCGTACTGGTGGCTGTGCACTTCGGCGCGCACCCGCCCCGGGTGGGGCGACAGCAGCAGGATGCGGTTGCCGACCACCAGTGCTTCTTCGATGGAGTGAGTAACGAACAGCAGGGTAAAACGCACCTCTTCCCATAGCAGCAGCAATTCTTCCTGCATCTTGCGTCGGGTCAGCGCATCAAGTGCCGCGAACGGTTCGTCCATCAGCAGGATCTTCGGCTGCGTGGCCAAGGCCCTGGCAATCGCCACGCGCGCCTTCATACCGCCCGACAGGGTGTGCGGGTGAGCATCGGCGAAGGCTGCCAGGCCGACTTTTTCCAGGTAGTGCAATGCCCGCTCCTCGGCTTCGGCGCGTTTCAGCTGGCCCGACACCAGCAGCGGGAACATGACGTTCTGCTTCACCGTCTTCCACGGCGGCAGCTGGTCGAACTCCTGGAACACCACGATGCGGTCAGGGCCAGGGCCGTTGACCGGCTGGCCCTGCAGCAGAATCTGCCCTTCCTGAGGCGAGATGAACCCGGCCACGGCCTTGAGCAAGGTGGACTTGCCGCAGCCGGAGGGGCCGAGCAGCACGAAACGGTCGGCACGGTCGACTTCGAAGCTGACCTGGTGGGTGGCCCGCACCACGCGTTGCGCGGTGCGGTATTCGAGACTGAGGTTATCCACCTTGAGCAAGGGCGGCGTGGCGACACGGCTCAGGTTGCTGGCCGTGTGGCCTGGCAATGGGGCGGTCATGATCGGTCAGCTCCCCTGCAGCGGGCGTTCATCCTGGAAGAAGTAGTCCTTCCACGATTCCGGCTTGTGCTTGATGGCGCCTACCCGATAGAGGAAGTCGGCCAGCTTGTAGGTGTTCTTTGGCGTGACGGTGAACTCGTACTGCGGGTTGTCGATCAGCTTGATCAGCGTGTCGCGGTCGATCTTGGCCTTGGTCACGCGGATGTAAGTATCGGCGGCGGCCGCCTTGTCCTTCTGGGCGAAGTCCGCAGCTTCGGCCAGCGCATCGACGAAGGCCTTGTAGGTCTTGGGGTTGTCCTTGCGGAATTTCTCGGTGGCGAACAGCAAGGTCGGCGAGTTGGGGCCGAGCAGGTCGTAGCTGTTGAGCACCACGTGCACGTTCTTGTTGGCCAGCACCTGGTCCTGGAACGGCGGGTTGGAGAAGTGCCCGTTGAGTTCGGTGCCGCCGGCCAGCAGCGCGGCAGTGGCATCCGGGTGCGGCACGGCCAGGGTGTATTTGTCGAGGCGATTGTATTCCTTGTCGCCCCACTGCTGGGCGGCGGCGTACTGCAGGAAGCGCGACTGCACCGAAACGCCTACCGCCGGTACGGCGATGCGGTCTTTGTCGGAGAGGTCGGCAATGGTCTTCACGTTGGGGTTGCTGCTGACCAGGTAGTACGGGAAGTTGCCCAGCGAGGCCACGGCCTTGACGTTCTGTCGGCCCTTGGTGCGGTCCCACACGGTCAACAGCGGGCCGACGCCGGCGCCGGCGATGTCCACCGAACCGGACAGTAGTGCGTCGTTGACGGCCGAACCACCCGACAGCTGGGCCCAATCGACTTCGATGTCGATGCCCTGCTCCTTGCCATGTTTTTCGATCAGATGCTGGTCACGCACTACGTTCAGCAGCAGGTAGACAATGCCGAACTGCTCGGCGATGCGAATCTTGCCTTCTGCTTGCGCCGTGGCGGGGGCCGCCAGGCTGCCGACGACCAGGCTTGCGCCCAGGCCAATGCTTGCCGCCAGGCGGCTGATGGATTTACGCATGATGGGTTTCCTCAGTCGTCAGAACGGGGCATCGCCCTGGATGGTGGTGCGGTACAGCTTGCGCCGCAGGTGTGCGGGGCAGCCGGTGGCCAGGTGGATCAGCGAGCGGTTGTCCCAGAACACCAGGTCGTGGGGCTGCCACTGATGGCGGTAGATGTTCTGCTCCAGCACGCTCAGGGCATACAGTTGTTTCAGCACGTCGCGGCTTTCGTCATCTGGCAGGCCGACGATGCGGGTGGTGAAGCCTTCGCTGACGAACAGCGCCTTGCGGCCGTTTTCCGGGTGGGTACGGACCACCGGGTGGATGACTTCCTGTACCTGCGCCAGCTGCTCGGCGGTCAGGGTCGGGCGCCAGTTGCCTTCGAACTTGGTCTCGGCGTAACGGGCGGTGTAGGAGTGAGCGGCACTGCGGCCCTCGACCACGTTGCGCAAGGCCGCGGGTACGGCGTCCCAGGCTTTGTGCATGTCGGCGAACAGGGTATCGCCGCCGTCACTGGGCAGCTCCTGGGCATGCAGCATGGAGCCGAGGCTGGGCAGTTCCTTGTACGACAGGTCCGAGTGCCAGAACTTGCCGGCATCGCCCAGGCCGATGTTCTGGCCGTTTTCGATGATGTTGGAAACGATCAGGATCTCGGGATGGCCGGCGAGCAGGAACTGTTTGAGCACATGGATCTGCAATGGGCCGAAGCGGCGGCTGAAGGCGATCTGCTGGTCGGGGCTGATGCGCTGGTCGCGGAACACCAGCACATGGTGGTCGAGGTGGGCGCGATGGATACGGGCGAAATCCTCGGCGTTGACCGGTCTGGCCAGGTCCAGGCCGATGATCTCGGCGCCTACGGCACCGGAGAACGGGCGGATTTCGAAGCGTTGCGGCTGGGCGCTGTCGATGATCGACAAGGCGTTCGAGGCGGCTGACATTTTTCACTCCCACGCAGTGCGCGACTTCAATGGCGCGCAACGATCAGAAACGCACGGGGATTTCCCGTGTGGGTTCAAGTCGTGCGGCGCATCGATTGGTCGACGGGTACGCAGTGGAGGTGACTATAAAGTCATAAGAGTTATATTTTAAATACCGTTAACGAATAACCATAGCACTGCTGTAAGGGCGTTGCGCAGTCAGATCAGCCCGCCCTGCTCTTCTTCATCAATGAGGTTGTTCAGGCTGCTGAGCGCCTTGCGCGCTGTAGAACGGTTAAGCAGCTTGGCCTGCGCACCGGGGGGCAGGTCGGTGATCTTGAACACCCCTTTGGCGGTCAACACGTCGATCAGGTCCTCGAGCACGCGGATCATGTCCAGGTCGCTTTGCTTGAGCTGGTTGAGGCTGTTTTCCACGACGTCATCGGCAAACCATTCCTGGATATCGGCATGGTCAGCGGGAAGCATTTCGGTGAACTGGTCAAAAGCGGCCGCTTCTACCCGCCGCAACTGGCCGGCGGCATCGCGTTGCACGTAGAACATGGCGGTGTCCCTCGTCACGTTAGTCCTTTGATAGTAGACAGCAGCATAGGCAAAGATCGCCCGGCACGCAGGGCCGGCGCCAGAGTATGCGCTGTCGCAGGATGTCAGGAAAGAGCCGTGGCCGCTCAGAGGCCAATCGCCGGCAAGCAAGCTCCCACAGGTACCGCACAACTCTCAGGAGCTGCACAGTACCTGTGGGAGCTTGCTTGCCGGCAATCGGGCTGCAGGGCAGCCCGCTAGCGCATGAGCAATCAGCTGTCCTTGTTGTGGATGATGATGGTCGGGTCAGCACCGCTGATCAACGAGTTGATCGTGGTGTTGGACCAGTTCACCCCTTCCAGCTTGATGGTCACGTCGGCGTTGGCCAGGCCACCTTCGGCATTGAGCTTGCCTTCGCTGCTGACCTGCAGCGTCGTCGTACCGTCCACCGTGGTGAGTTTCAGGTAGTTGTCGATGGTGCTGCCCTTCTCGTTCTGCAGCAGGTCGCTCAAGTCGATCTTGTCTTTTTCGCCTACGTTGAAGTCCTTGATGACGTCATTGCCGGTATCGCCAGCCTTCCACACGAAGGTATCAGAACCGCTGCCGCCAATCAGGATATCGTGGCCCTGGCCACCGATCAGGGTGTCCTTGCCGCTACCGCCCAGCAGGATGTCGTTACCCTTGCCACCATCAAGCACGTCATCGCCACCTTGACCGAAGAGGATGTCGTTGCCATTGCCGCCGGACAGCAAGTCTTTACCGTCGTTGGCACCGGAGATATCGAACTCGGTGTAGTGCTCGGTAATGTACTGGTGGACATTACTGGTGGTGATGGAACTGGCTTCGACACCGCTCTTTTGCGCCACGTACGTCTGCAGCGCCTGATAGCCCTCACTGACGACACCGTTGAGAGTAATCAGGTCACCGAAGATGATGTCGTTGCCGTTACCACCATCGATGCTGTCAGCGCCCGGCAGAATCGCCTCGGAATGGCCGAGAATCGCCTTGGCCAGATCCGACGGATCAATGCCTGCCTGTGGTTTGCCAGCGGAGTCGTACGGCTTCAGATCGTTCAGCGTGACATCGCTATTCAAGCCGATGGCCTGCACTTTACTCACGCCGTTGACGCCACCGAGCAAGCTGAAGCTCGCGGTGGTGCCTGCTGCCGACTCCTGATAGTTCCAATACTCACCGTAGCCAGAACCGTCCAGGCTGGAGAACTCGTAGGTGCCATCGCCCTGAGCATGCAAGGTGCCGACGGTGCTGGTGGACTGAAGCACCAACTCACCTTTCTTGTTCTCGCTGTAGGTCAGGACCTTGACCGTGCCACTGCTGCTGATCTCGACTTTGTGAGTCGAGTCGGCCCAGCCACTGAAGGTATCACCAAGTTTGTAGTTGTTGACGTTGACCACGTCATCCAGGTACTTGCCATTGGTCCACAGCCGCGGGTTGGTATTCTCCCCGCTCTGGTAGTAGGTCGGCTTGCCGTCAGTGATGAAGTAAGTCAGGTTCTCCGCATTGGCGTTACTGCTGGCCATGGCGCTCTTGAAGAAGTTGGCCGTGGCCTTGAACGCGTCTTCGTAGTTGGTACCGCCGCCGCTTGCCATGGAGTTCAGTACGTTCTGCAGCTTGCTCAAGGCATTCGGGTCGGCAAGGTTCACCGCCACGTTCTGCTTGACCTGGGTATCGAAGTCCACCAGGAAGATGTTGACCGTGCCCGAGGTATCGGAGCCCAGGCTGGCCTTGAGCGTATTGAACACCGAGGCCAGCTGCGTCTTCGCGTCCGAAATCGACTTGTCACTCATGCTGCCCGAGCTGTCGACAATAAAGGCAATGTTGTAGTTCTTGCCCTGAACCACGTTCAGGCCAGACACGTCGGCGACCATGATGTCGTTGCCTTCGCTGCCGTTCAGCGTATCGCTGCCCGAGGTACCGACACTGGCCTTGTAGGTCGCAGCGTATACGGTCACCGGGATGTTGCCGGTGGTAACGGCCGAACCGCCCAGGCTTTCAGTGGCAACCGAGGTGACGGTAACGTCGAACGAACCTTTGTAATAGGCCGGTGGAGTCAAGGTCAGGCTGCTCAGTTTCCAGCCCGTCACATCGACTGGTCCAGTACCGACCGTGACAGTGTGGCCTGCACCATCGCTCAGCACGGTACCTTTCGGAATACCGCTGAGGGTCACGCTCAAGCTCTCGGAGCCATCGGTGTCGGTCAGGGCGGTAGAGATGCTGACCAGTTTCACCGAACCACCTTCCGGCCCTTCATTGAACTTGTAGCCGTCGTAGTAGCTCTGCCCATTGACGGTGTGCAGGTCGGACACGCCCAGGCCGGCGTTGGCCATCTCGGTCACGCTTTGGTACATCTTCAGGTTCGAGCTGCTCAGGTCAGTGACCGCACCCGAGCCTGCCTGGATGTTCAGGTCATAGCTGCCTGGGCCAGACTGGTTGGCATGGTAGACCTCGATCGGGTAGTAGCCACTGTTGTTCGGGGTGAAGGTACCCGAGATCTGGCCACCGGCCCCCCAGGTGGCCGTGACCACGGTCTTGCCACCAATGGTGACCACGAAGCTATCGTCGGCGGTCCCGCTGAAGGTGTAGGTCTTGCCGGCTTCCAGATAAATCAGGCCCGACGTTTTCGAGCCGGTGCCAGCGCCGACGCTGCCATCGGACTGCACATTGGTGGTGGTGCTGCTGGCGTTGGCATTGCCGGAGTTGGCAAAGACCGTCTTCAGGTCTTCGCCGGTAATACCATTACCACCAGTACCCAGGCCTTTGAGGCTGGTCCAGACTTCCTTGGTCAGGCCTTTGGAGTCGAAATCTGCGCTGCCGAAGCTCAGGGTCGGCTTGTCTGCAACCGGACTGATATCGACCTTCATGGTCACTTCGCTGCCCAGGTTGGTGCCATCGTTCGGCTTGAACTTGAACTGCGCGTAGTCAGCCTGCTGGTTCCCCACGCCGTTGCCACCGTAGCTGTCCCCACCCGACTGGTTGAGGGCCGGGACGAACTTCAGGTTCTGGGCCGTGATGTCAGCCTGGCTGACCACTTGGCCGACGGCCACATTCACCCATGCAGTACCATTGAAGAACTGCAAGCTGCCGGCGGCCGGGAGCGAGGTAATGGTCACGGACAGGCCGGTGTTGCTGTCGGCATCGGTGACTTTGAAGTCACTCCAGGCAAACACGTAGGCGGTGTCTTCCACGCCAAACACCGCACCGCCAGGCGAAACCGGCAGGTGGTCGTTGTCGAGGATGGCTGTGGTCACGCTGGCATTGTTGCTGTCGACCTTCAGGTTCTCGAAGCCTCCACCGGTGGCGGTTTCGATCTTCACAGTGAAGTTCTCGATACCCTCGACCAGCTTGTCGTCGATGGTCGCGATGTCGAACGTGGTGCCGTTGCTGTTGGCCGGGATCTTCACAGTGGTGATACCGGTGAAGTCCTCGCCATTCTTGGCGGTGCCGCTGTAGCTGAGGGTGATCGTGACCTCGGCCTTGGACGCATTGCTCAAGGTCAGCGTGTAGTGGCCGGTTTCGCCTTCGGTCAGTGACGTGGTGCCGCTGATGCCGACCGTGGCGACATCGCCCTGGTTGCCTGTACCCGGAACGCCCGAGCCAGGCTCGTCAGTGACGGTGGTGCTGACCGGGGTCTTGTCCAGGGTCAGTTGCTCGAACTTGCCCACGTCAGCGCCGGTGACCGAACCGATCGATTTGACCACAGGGTCGTTGGCGCCGGTGTAGACGTTGTCCGGCGCAGTGACGGTGACCGAACCAGTCGTGCCGTTGGCCGGTACGGTGATAACGGTCTTGCCGTCGCTCAGCGTGAAGGTCAACGCGCCGTGATTGTTGATCGGCAAGCCGTCTTTGTTGGTCAGCGTGA